>CAZOTP010000159.1:0-7818 GCA_964582655.1 uncultured Pirellulales bacterium
GATACTCCCTTCTGAAAATCCCCTTCACCCAATATCTCCTTACACTGTGCTTAACCGGACGGTTACAAAATATTACCATGCGCAGAATTTTCGGCCATCTGTCGTGCGATTAGTGCAGAACGAAGAAGCCCGTGTCGGCAACCGGGGTTTTTCCTATTTTGAAAGGTTTGATTTCATTTACGGCGTAGAGGCCGAATTCCTCGGAGGCATTGAAGTAGTCGATAGCGCCGAATTTGATGCCGCTGATGACGCCGGAGGGGGAAGGCTCGAAGAGGGAACTGTCCAGCGAGGCACTGTCGGTAAGGGCGGAATGGGGCAGGACGCCGGCACCGATGTAACTGCGGGCGAAGGTCCCTTTGGCGGAGACGCCGAGGACGTCGCCGCTGCCGGGTTGGTCGCCGCCTCCGGTTTTCCTCAGGCCAAACGCGCAGTCGGAACCGATGTCATATCCGCCCAGAATAAAGGAATCGAGGATGTCGCCTTTGAGAGCGACTTTTTTGACAGCGCCGCCTGCGCTGAGAATCGCGTGATCGAGGGAGTCGGCGGAGAGGGCAAGGATGTCACCGCCTGCGCGGATGGCGGCGAGAACATCGCCGGCGGCCGTGATTTTATGGATGTCGTCCTGTGCGGAGAGATTCCCCGTGATATCGCCTTTTACGGCGACGCTGAGAATATTTCCGGCGCAGGCGGAAATATCGGCGCCGAGAGAGCCGGTTTTGACGGCGAATTTTCCGATGCTGTCGGCGGAAAGAGAGCCGTCTGCAAATGTATTGGCGATGAAACTCGACAGGAGGCCATCGATTGTGAAATCGGCGTCGGGAATATTGCCCAATACCGCTTTGAATCCGTTGGCCGCGGCACCCGCGGTTATGTTGACTCCATCGGCGATGTCACCGAGGGTGAGCGACGCGAGGGAGCCGGTCAGGATGATATCGCCGGTCAGGGTTACCCCTTTGGCGCTGAGTGCTCCGAGGGTATCGCCGGTAAGGCCTCCCAGTTCGGCGGGAGCACCGCCTTTGGCGGCAACCGTAATGGAGCTTTTTTCCGAGCCGCCTGAAAGCTCGATGCCGGCCAGTCGAAGGTTCTGGCCCGACACCGTTGTACCGGACTTGGCGGTGACCATCTGAATATTTTCACCGGTGAAGAAGGCCGATCCCTGGGCAGCGGATAATTTTACGGTCACTTTCGAGCCGCCCGCCTCGGTAAAGGTGATTCCCTTGCCGGCAAGAAGGACTTCGGTCCGGGGAGGCGTCGCTTCGATATCCACCGGAGAGGCCCAGTAGTCGGTGAGGACGGGTATGTTGGCGGAATCTTCGGCCATCGCGTAGATATAGTAGGAGCCGGCGGGGATATCTTTGGTCAATTCCCAGGTATATACGCCGCTGGAATCGAGGGGCAGATCCACGGCGATGACTGCGCCGTCATGGTCGTTCTGATCGGGATCGAAGTAGAGACTGATGCGGGCGTCGGGATCGGCGGACGCGGCGGAATAGTGAATGGTGACCTTGCGGCCCGATTTTTCGATATCGGTGATGTTCACCTGCGGCGCGGGAGTGTTCACGTAGCCGCTGTAGGTCGGATTTGTCACGGCGCCCTTGGCGGAGGCAATCTGCACTTCCCAGCGGCCCGGAGCAGGATCGCGAATAATAACGGCCTTTCGCATGGAGCCTGTCAGATCATCGAGGATGGCCATATTGTCACTGGCGGCAATCGCCGCTTCATCATAGATTTGGCCATCGGGGCCGATCAGCGAGAGTTTGGCATCCGAGAGGGCATTTTCCCATTCCGCGCCGAGAATCGCCCACGGGGTATCGGCGGCAATGAGGTAGGCATTGGCCGGTGGTTCGGCGGCTTTGGCATAGAGGGGACCTGTGAAGCTCTTGGCCTGAGCGGCGGCAGCGGACTGCTGCAGGGCGGCGGCTTCCTTGGCGCCGAGGTACTGCTGGGAGCCGTCGAAGCCCATTTTCCATCCGCTGGTAATCGTGTAGGTCGCTCCGTATTTGGAAAACTTCTGAATCGAGAGCGTTCCCCAACTGGCGTAGAAATCGTTGGAGTCGTCGCCATCGTCGGTATATTTGACGAGGATATTACCGCTGGCAAGCTGGGTGCCGCCCCACATGGGGATAAATTCGGGGACTTTGTAGGCCCCTTCGCCGCTGGCGGTGAGGCTGAACTGGCTCCGGGCGTCCATCGTGAAGCTGCCCTTGCCTTCATAGGCGCCGAACAGGGCGCTGACCTGACCGCTGGCGGTGACCAGCACGCTGGTGATTCCGGCATTGGGGTCCTTGAATGCGTTTGACCAGTCGAGCGTGCCGATGGCTTCGGCCTTGAGGATTTTTTCGTGCATCATGACCAGCTCGCCATTGCCGCTGATCTGGTCCTTGTTCAGCTCGGCGTCCAGGTCCAGCTTGACCAGCGATACATCTTCATCGGGAATATCGATGACATCGTCCAGGAAGTCGAAGTTTTTCAGGAAATCCAGGCTGATTTCAGGCCCGACGGTCAGACCCAGCGCACCGCCGAGGCTGACCGGATCGGTGCTGCCCTTGGCGATGTTGTTCACGTTGCCCGCGACCTTCTGGAGAAACACCGGCGTCGTGCCGATAGGGATGTTCAGATCGTCCACGCCCAGGGAGACATAATTGAGTTCGCCATTGAGGAAGCCCAGGCCGCAGAGAATGGTTTTGCTGGTGACGGGGAGTTTGAGCTCGGCGTCGCCCTGAATGAGGCCTTTTTTGCCATCGATGGTCAGCTCGATTTTTTTGAGTTCCCAGACGCCGGGGACAATCGCCATTTTTTCTGCGCTGATTTTGCCGACGAGGAACACGCCTTCCTCGGAATATTCGATGTAGTTGCTCTTGGAGGGGTCGAGGTCGTTCTTTGCCAGATCGACTTTCAGATCGTAGAAGCCCGGCAGGGAAACTTCACCGTGGAGAATGAATTTGTCCGGCTGGCGTACGGCGACGTCCGGGGGCTTTTTCTCGCCGACGTATTCAATCGAAACGCTTTCGGCCTTGAATTTCATCGCGTCGGAGACCTTGAATTCGACGTCCGGCAGCTTTAATTCGCCTCCGGTGAGGCTGAGGCCCTCGGGCGAAATGATAATCTTATTGGGATCGGTGATGCTCAATTCCAGCGTGTTAAGGTTGGGCTGGAATTTGATGCTGCCCTGCAGTTCGATCTGGGTGGGTTTGCCCTGAGGAGTGACAAATTCGATATTGTCGATGGCCAGCGTGCAATAGGCGATACGGATTTCGCTGGGGAGCTTGTCGGTCATGGCGGCCATCTTCGTTTTGACGTCGATTTCAAAGCTGCCCTCGACCAGGGGGACGTTAAAGCCGCCAATGTGGGCGGTTCCGGTGGCGTTGAGCAGGCTGATTTTCAGATCGGCGTAGAGGATGGCGCCGGCGACGGTAACCAGGGGATCGACGCCGCCAGAGGCGTTTTTCATACCGAGGGAGGCTTCGCCATGATAGCCGAATTTCTGCTTTGCCGCGTCCCAGGCAATCTGGCTGGTATCGCAGGTCAGCACGAAGGGGCTGATATCGGGCAGCACACCAAAACTGCTCTTGTCGGCGGCGTTGGGCTCACTGGAATTATTTTCGAACGTCCCGGCCTTGATGTTCACATCAACCGGCCCGGCTTTGTAATCTCCGCTGACCTGATAGCGGTACGTATCTTCATCGATTTTTGTGATTCCGCCAACCTTGAGGCCCGCGGCTCCCGTGCCCGAGAGCGAAATCTCATCGCCATTGACGGTCGCGGGATCCGCCCAGGCGTAGTTGACCTCGATATAATGCTTATCGGCGGCGTTCAGCGTTGCGGCATCGAGATTTTGTCCTTCCGGGGGCCAGGTGACATCGG
The DNA here is from genome assembly GCA_964582655.1 of uncultured Pirellulales bacterium. Lineage (GTDB taxonomy): Bacteria > Planctomycetota > Phycisphaerae > Sedimentisphaerales > SM23-30 > CAZOTP01. Next base: position 3,865 of record CAZOTP010000159.1, read on the forward strand.
CGGTTGCCTGCGCGTTGCCGACCTTAAGAGTGAGTACGCTGCTGAAATTGTTGGCTTCATTGGATTCATCGATTTTCCCGCCGCTGTAGTAAAAGTAATTATATGCATCCGCCAGGCAGGCGTAGTAATAGGTTCCGGAGACGGAGGGCGCCACAATTTTCGCGGATAACGTCGTACTCGCGCCGGGCATGAGGGGTTTGGTGAGATAATCTTCGTTGCTGTCGCCGATCATGAACCAATCAGTGTTCTTGTCGGTGAAGGTATTGTCCGGGGAGCGGAGCATGGCAACGTAGGCGCCGCCATAGATTGCCTGATTGCCGATGTTGGTGACGCTGATGGTTACGGGAATTTCGGTGCCTGGGGTCGCTTCCGACGGCATCGCTGCACTGACGCTGCAAATCAGGTCGGGTTTGGCGTCCGTGGGCCAGGCGGGCTTGCTGCTGTTCATCGTTACGAATTCGCTGGTGAAATCGCCATAGGGGCTGGGAACATTGGAGAGCAGGTTACTGATGAATTTGACATAATATTTAACGCTGTCGCCGAAATCGGGATTTTTCCCCCGGTCAATATAAGTAACCGTTTTCGTGCCGCCGGCAGGGATATAATCCACTTCGAATTCGCCCGACAGGTTCCATGAATAAACGCTCACCCATCGGGTGATCACCGCCACGGTATCGTCGTAACTGGTTTCGTACTGATCGTTCAGAGCATCCATGACATAATCAACGGGTCCCTGATTGGTGATGTCCATGGTGAACACGAACGGTTCATAGGCTTTGACGGTGGTCTTGGACGCTTGCAGATGAGATATTGCTATCAGAGGCTTGCTATCCGCGGCTTTGACATTCAGCGTAATCAGAGGGCCCCAGTTTTCTCCGATCAGGTACTTGAGATAATAGGTTCCCGGGGTGCCGGGAACTTTGAGATCGTAGGACGTTTCCCGCACCGCGCCGACGGGGATTTTCTCATTGCTCTGCCCCACATAGTATCGAGTGTCGGTGTCATTCACCGTCGCGTCGTTCGACAAATACAAGGCGATATAGGAATACACTTCATCCGGCCCATAGTTCAGATAGCTTGCCCGCAGGGCATCATGGCCGGTCTGGGCTCCGGCCGGGATATTCAGTACGGAACTGGTTATGGTCTGCACGATAAATCCGGTCTGCACCGGCTGTGTGCCGATGGGAATCACACCGGCATAGACATCTCCGGGATTTTCTCCGGCGGTGTTGTCGCCATCCTGATTCATCAGGGCACCGCCTGGAGTTTCGATATTCGGTCCGACCTTCAGGGTATAATCCCCATACGCAGACTGCTGCGCGAATTTCACGCGATACTTCGTCGAACTGATTTTTTCGATCCCGCTAATTGCAATCGATCCGCTTGGCCCGGTCAGCGTTACATCCGAAACGGTGAATGTATTTTCGGCGATGGCTTCACTGAACGTAATATCGGCGTGATCACAGCCGGAGGGCTGGCGGCTTGTCGGGGAATGGCCGGAAACCTTCAGGGCGGAGGCGAGAATGCGGAATGTTCCGGTATAGGCATCCTGAGATACCTCGCCCGCGGTTGTATCGCCATCCTGATTCATTTTGATTCCCAGCGCGTTGGTAATCTCCGGCCCGACTTTGAGGGTATATGTACCGACCTTGCTCTGCTCGGGGAAACGGATTTTCCAGGTATTGCCGCTGTCCAGCAGAATGGATGTAATCGCAATCGCGCCGTCGGGACCGTTCAGCGTCACATCCGAGGGGGTAAAGCTGATATTTTGAATCGCATCGCTGAACGTTACCAACGCTTCGCTGACTTTCCCCTGCACATCGCCGGAAGGGGTATGGGCGCTAATCATCAGGGCATCGGGAGAAACGACGACCGTTCCGTTATAGACATCCTGGGTTGCCTCGCCATTCTGTCCGTCGCGGTCCTGATCCATCCAGTGGTCGGCCGCATCACGGACATCGGGCCCCACCCGCAGGGTATAATCCCCGGCGAGAGTCTGGCTGGCGAACTGGATTCGATACGTGGTCCCGGTCGTCAGGGAAACGCCCGTAATCGTCACCGGGTTTCCGTTTGGACCGACGAGTGATATATCTGATGCGGTAAAGGTCGCCGCGTCAATTGCCTTGTCGAATGTTACGTCGATATGATCGAATCCGGTTTTGGGGGCCGTCGCGGGAAGATGCCCGGTGATGTACGCGCCTTGCGTATTGGGATCGACCGGCGGGGCAATCGCGACGGTGAATGTCCCCAGCACACCCGCGGCGACATAGTTGTTCGCCGTATCGGCGACCTGATTGGCGGCCATGGATATTGTATAGGTTCCGTTGTCGGCAAGATCCCAGGTTCCCCCCGGCGGGGTAATCCGGTAGGTGACAACGCGGGGCGTACCGTCGCCTGTGATATTAATGCCGGCATAGAGCGCGGAGACATTGAATCCATTCGGGCCTGTCACCTGGACATCCGAGTTGCCAATCGTCGTTGCCTTGATCGCGATGTTATCCGCATACGCGACGGTAAAGGTATGGGTATTGGCGCCGGCGGCGGACACATTCCCGGCCGAGAGAATCGCCGTCGGCGTCTGATTGTCGATCGGCGTCAGGAGAAACGCCCGGTAATCACTGCCTTTCATTCCCCAGCCGACAATTTGACCGTTGTTGTTGATATCCTCCGCCACCAGCAATTTCCATGTCCCCATATTTGTGACCAGCGTTTCGAGATTCGTCATTACTCCGTTTTCATACAGGAAGGCGCGATAGGTTTTTTCGCTGCCCACCCAGGTATCGGAAGAGCCTACGATTTGTCCCAGATCATTGACCGCTCGCGCATCGCTGTTATAATCCCCGCCTTCCAGCGTGGTGAGTTCCTGTAATCCACCCGCCGCCGTCCAGGAAAACGCATGAAACTGTTTTCCAATTCCGGTATTTTTCCACCCCACCACCTGCCCGTTTGCATTATTCCCAACCGCTTCGCTGCCATATATGTTGCTGCTGTCGATATCGGTCGCCTGCCCGTTCGTCGCCCATACCGTCGCGTGATAATACGCGCCCATCATGGTCGTCACTAACGCTTTGCCCACAACCTGGTTGGAATCATTGATATCATTGGCACGACTGGCACGGGTATCCAGAGGAACCATGCCGGTTGTAACATTCCATTTATAGGCACGATCACTCGATGTATTGCCTTCCATCCCATAATAACCAACAACCGTTGGATTGCTCTGATTGTTCAAAGCCTGTGATGTGCTGATGTAGCTGCTGGAAACAGTTTGAATGCTAGCCAGACCGCTACTGAAGTAATAACAGGCATGATTCCCCCCATTCGCGTAATCCCCTGTGATAGCCATTGCACCATTGTTATTGATATCGTTGCTGTAAACAGCATCCAGCGCCCACGGGTCCGAAGGAGGAATTCGGTTCATCGTACCATTGGACCAGAGAAATGCCCGCGTTTGACCCGAGCTTGTCGTGGAATACCCTGTAACCTGACCCGAATCGTTAATATCCGTAGCCACCCCGAATGTCCCCCCCAGCGTCCCCAAATCCGTTACTGTGTATTGCGTAGAGAGCAACACGCGGGATTCCAAGGATTCAATTTGCAGCGGAGGGCAACGATGTGAAGGGTGCCTCTTTGGCCAAACGTGTTTTACCGGATGTAAAATGCCCATAATCGATTCTCTTTCTTTTTACAACAAGAAAGGCGGTGCTGCGTAAAATGCTTCCGATATCAATTCCATCATTATAACACAAACGAATCCCCAATTCAAAATTTTCCAATCCGCTCAGAGGGGGAAATGGCAGAAAACCCGGTATTGCGTACTCTAGCAGCTTGATGCAGGCCGCTTTGCAGGAAATTGTGCCGGAAAACAGGGACAATATAGGCAACCTGGGCAACATAGGCTATCTGGCGGATATAAAGGCCTATAAGCGCATCTCGTTGTTTTTCCGTGATTTA
>CAZOTP010000160.1:0-7780 GCA_964582655.1 uncultured Pirellulales bacterium
GCCCCCGCCGCCGCCGCCCCCCCCGCCCCCCCCCGCCCCCCCCCCCCCCCCCCCCCCGCCGCCCCGCCCCCCCCCCCCCCCCCCCGGCTGATGGGAATTCTCCTGAATTTTCTTTCGCTGCGCGGAATTTTTGGAACCTATGATGACGCCGTATTCGGAGCGATTCTGATTGTCATTATGATTTTCGCTCCGCAGGGGCTGCTTCGCCTTTCGTCCTGGCGAACCTTCCTGGCCTGTCTGACCCGGAGGGCCCATGAATAACGTCTTGCTGGAAACGAGAAATCTCAATCGCTTCTTTGGCGGGCTGCATGCCGTCCGGGACGTCAGTTTCACCGTTACGAAAGGCCACATCAAGGCCATCATCGGCCCCAACGGCGCGGGAAAAACCACCCTCTTTAATCTGATTGCCGGCTCTCTGGCTCCTCACAAGGGGGATGTCCTGTTTCAAAACTCTCCCATTACGGCATGGAAACCCCACGCCGTTGCCGCCAGGGGAATCGCACGCACCTTTCAGACGACACGCCTGTTCCCCCACATGACCGTCCTGGAAAATGTCATGGTGGGACGGCATCCGAGAACGCATTCGGGCTTCCTGGCCGGTTTGTTGAATCTGCCGCGAACCTGGCGGGAAAATCGCCAGATTGAACACCGTGCCGCGGAGATTCTCGAGGAGATCGGACTTGCCGGCCATGCCAGAGACTTCGCTTCCAACCTCCCTTTCGGAAAACAGCGCCTGGTGGAATTCGCCAGGGCCTTGGCCACGGAGCCCGAGCTGCTTCTCCTGGATGAGCCGGCCGCCGGACTGAATATCTATGAAACCCAGCAGTTGGCCGGATTGATTGTGAAAATCCGCGACAAGGGAATCACCTGCCTCGTCGTGGAGCACGATATGTCCCTGGTCATGAACATCTCCGACGATATCCTGGTTCTGGATCAGGGGCGCAAGGTCGTGGAAGGGCCCCCGCGGGACATTCAGCGAAATCCCGACGTCATCCGAATTTACCTGGGGGATTATCATGCTTAGAATACGCAATCTGGAAGCGGGTTTTGGGCCCCTGCGGGTCCTGAAGGGAATTTCCCTCCACGTCTCCCCAGGCGAAGTGGTCACCATCATTGGAAGCAACGGCGCCGGGAAATCGACCCTCCTGAAAACCATTGCGGGCATTTTGAAACCGAGATCAGGGGTGATTCAGTTCCATAAAAATGAGATTCAGGGCCTCCCCGCTGAATCCATTGTCAAACGGGGATGCTGTCTGGTGCCGGAAGGCCGGCATGTCTTCAGCACCCTCACCGTCCGCGAAAATCTGATGCTGGGCGCTTACAGCGGCGGCAATGCCCGCCGACGGCAAACGCCCCTCGCTGAAAAAATGCAGCAGGCCTTTCGCCTGTTCGAAATTCTGGATGAACGCCAGAATCAGTTGGCGGGCACACTCTCCGGCGGCCAGCAGCAGATGCTCGCCATCGCACGCGCTCTGATGGCCGAGCCCAAACTCCTGATCATGGATGAACCCTCCCTCGGCGTGGCCCCCCTGATCGTGCGGGATATCTACCAGACCATCCTTTGCCTCAAGCGGGAGGGACTGACGATCCTCCTCGTCGAACAGAATGCGCGCGCAGCCCTGGAAGTCGCCGACCGCGGGTATGTTTTTGAAACCGGACAGATCGTGCTCGAGGGAACCAGCCGCGAGCTTCGCGACAACCGCGAAGTGCAGCGGGCCTATCTGGGAAAAGAATATCAAAAAATTGATGAGTGAGGCAATGCCATGACCCCGACCGCATTATACGATCCTAAATGGGAAACCCTTCCTCCCGATGAACTCCAGCAGCTCCAGATCGAACGGCTGCAATCGACGCTCAATCGCGCGTACCGCAATGTGGCTTTTTACCGGACGGCGTTTGACAGCCATTGCGTCAACCTGGAGCAGATCAAGGACCTGCGATCCCTTCGCCGGCTTCCCTTCACCACCCGACAAGACCTCTGGAAAAGCTATCCCTACGACATGTTTGCTGTGCCCCTGCGGGACATCGTCCGCATTCATTCCACCTCCGGAACTCCCGGCAAATCCGTCGTGGTCGGTTACACCCGGAATGATTTGAAAAACTGGGCGGAATGCGCCGCCCGGTTGCTTGCCGCCTCCGGTGTCAACGAGCATGATGTCGTTCAGATCGCTCTGGACTATCATCTCTTCTCCGGAGGATTGGGATTTCACCAGGGAGCCGAACACATCGGCGCCTCCGTCATTCCCGCCTCCTCCGCCTCCAGCGTCGTCAAGCAGATTATCGTCATGCGGGACTTCAAAACCACCGTTTTGATCACCACCCCCGGCCACGCCGCCGCAATCCTCGCCGGGCTGGAGGAAGCCCAGATCCATCCCGAACGCCTCCAGTTGCGATTGGCTCTGCTGGGAGGCGAACCCTTCCCCGAGTCCCTCCGGCGGCCCCTCGAAGATCGGCTCCATCTCCTCTCCGCGGACACCTACGGCCCCACCGAAATCATGGGACCGGGCGTGGCCGGCGAATGCCACCTCCGCCAGGGGCTTCATGTCAACGAAGACCACTTCATCGTCGAAGTCGTGCACCCCGACACCCTCGAGCCTCTGCCCCCGGGCGAAAACGGAGAGCTGGTCTTCACCACCATCACCAAGGAGGGCTTCCCCCTGATTCGCTATCGAACCGGCGATCTTTCCTCTCTCCATCCCGAGCCCTGTCCGTGCGGAAGAACCTTTATACGCATCGCCAGGGTTGACGGGCGCACGGACGACATGATTCTTTTCCACGGAATAGGTTTTTTCCCGGCCCAGATTGAGGAAACTCTTTCTCAGGTGGAAGGCGCCAGTCCCCACTTTCAGATTCTTCTGGATCGTCAAGGCACCGTGGATACTCTGGAAATCAAAGTGGAGCTTTCCATGGACATCCCCTCCCTCGATGAGATCAAAACCCTCGAATCCCTCCGAAAACAGATTTCCCAGCGAATTAAAAGAGACTTGGAGGTGGATGCGAAAATCAGTTTTGTCGTCCCCAAATCCCTGCGCCATGCCGCCGAAGCCGGACAGCGAGTGATCGACCGGCGCCCCGCCTCATCCTGAATCGAACGCCGCGTAAAACCGGAACGGATAAAAAGGGGCAGCGAAATCCCTCCCCTCATGGAACCGAAAGGTCTCTGGCGGACCAAAACCGGATAATCATCCGCGATGCTTGCGGCCAAACCATCTGAAAGGGCTTGCGGGAAAAGGGTTTATTCTTGTCCGTAACCAGGGTATAATCCCGCTTCAAGGATGCGGAAAACCGAATATGATCGACCGCAAAACACAGTCCCGGACCTGGCCGTTCGCCGTGTCGTTGGCATTGGCCGCCGCCGCCGCGGCCGTCTATCTGCCCGGCCTTCACCAGAAGTTCATCACCTATGACGATCCGGGGTATGTCACGGAAAACCACCATATTCGAAACGGATTCAATGCCGAAAGCATTTCGTGGGCGTTTACCACCGGCCGGCAGAGCAACTGGCATCCGCTGACGTGGCTGAGCCTCATGCTCGATTACCGGATCGGCGGGGGGGAGCCGTGGGCGTTCAAACTGACCAATCTTCTGTTTCACGCCGTCAATGCCTCGCTTCTCTTTCTGGTGTTGTATCGAATGACCGGCGCTCTGTGGCCCGGCGCGATCGTCGCGGCTCTGTTTGCCCTGCATCCACTGCATGTGGAATCCGTGGCATGGGTCTCCGAACGAAAGGATGTCCTCTCGACGTTTTTCTGGCTGGCAACCATGTGGTGTTATACCCGGTGGCTGCAGTCGCCAAAGCTTTGGCGGTATCTGCTCATCTTGGCGGCGCTCGCGATGGGGCTGTTGTCCAAGCCGATGCTGGTAACGCTTCCCTTCGTCCTGTTGCTGATGGATCTCTGGCCCTTCAAACGTTGGCCGCCGGCACCAGAAGCGAATGGCTCCCAGAAGGGGAAAAAAACGGTTGCCGATCCGCCCCGGGTTTCTCTCCGCCGGCTTTTCATCGAAAAGATTCCCCTGTTTATCCTGGCCTCCGCCTCGTGTGTGATTACGTTCCTGGTGCAGCGGAAGGGCGGCGCGGTCGCCTCGATGGAATTGTTTTCGTTTCCGGTTCGGCTCCAGAACGCCATCGCGGCGTATGCGGCCTATCTCGGCAAAATGGTCTGGCCCGTCAACCTGGCGGTGATTTATCCGCATCCCGGCAGAACGCTCCCCATCCACGAAGTGGCCGGCGCCGTCATCCTGCTGCTGTTGCTGACGGCAATCTGCCTCTGGCAGGGGCTCAAGCGCGACCGCCGTTGGCTTCTGGTCGGCTGGCTCTGGTACCTTGGCACGCTGGTGCCGGTCATCGGACTGGTGCAGGTGGGCGCGCAGGCGATGGCCGACCGATACACCTATATCCCCCTCATCGGGCCTTTTATTGCCATAACCTGGCTGGCGGGGGAGGCCGTGAACAAGGCGGCAATTCCCCGGCCCGTCGCGGGATTTGCCTCCATCGCTATTCTCGGCATTCTGGCCGGTCTCTCGGTCCGTCAGGTCAATTACTGGAAGGACAGCATCACCTTATTCACCCACGCCGTGGAGTCGGTTCCGAACAATTACATCGCGCACGGAAATCTCGGAGTGGCCTACAACGAAGCGAAACAATACGAAAAGGCGATTCCGCATTTGCAGGAGACGATGAAATTTTTGCGGGACGATGCGGCCGTTCACAACAACCTGGGCTGCTCCTATATGCAGTTGTTCCAGTATGACAAGGCGCTGCCCTGTTTTGAAAAAGCCGTGCTTCTGGAGCCGCAGAAGGAAATCTACTGGTTCAATCTCGGAAAAACCCTCCTGAAACTCCAGCAGCCCGAAAAAGCCGCCGCCGCCTTCGAAAAAACCCTTTCCATGAATCCGGATTCCGCCGTCCATCATCAGCAGTTGGGACAGGCCCTGGCGCAGCTCGGACGCTATGACCAGGCCGTCAAGCATCTGCGGGAAGCGATCCGCCTCGACGAGCGGGAGGCCGAATATTACAGCGATCTGGGGAACGTCTATCTGATGAAGGATGCCTACTCGCAGGCGTGCGAGCAGTACGAAAAGGCGATTGCCATCCAGCCGGATCTCATGATTCCCCATAACAATCTCTCGGGGGCCCTGACCCTGGCTGGAAAGAAAGCGCAGGCGCTCTCGAAAGCCCGTGCCCTGGCGGAAAAAAATCCCCAAAATGCCGATGCGTTCTGCACCCTCGGGACGATCTATCTGCAGCTCGCTCGGCCGGAAGACGCCATCAGCGCCTTTCAGCAGGCCCTTCGGATCGATCCGAAGAATATCCCCGCTCGCCAGGGTATGCACGCGGCCCAATCCGCCGTCCCGAAATCTTCCCCGTAAATCCGGCTTCACCGAATAATGCATCTTGGAGATTTGACCCTGCTGGAAATGTTCAGCGTTTCCCTTTTTTCGGAGAATCGAGCATGAAAAAGGCAAACATTCCCGTAAAACAGACTCTGACCGTTATGGTATTGGTTTTGACGGCAAACGTATGGGCCGAAGGAAAAGCCGAAAAGGATTTCCTGACCCTCTGGTATGAAGAGCCGGCGGATGTCAAGCAGTGGGACCACGGTTTGCCCATTGGCAACGGACGCCTCGGCGGAATGGTCTATGGAGCGGTCGGAAAGGAGCGGGTCCAGATCAACGAGGATACCCTCTGGGCCGGGCAGGCCAGGGATACGACTAATCCCCGGGCGCTGCCGGCCCTGCCGGAAGTCAGGCGGCTCCTGTTCGCCGGCGAAATGGAGGCGGCGGAAAAAATGGCCGAGGAAAATTTGATGAGCGAACCGAAACGGGTGAATCCGTACCGGCCGGTGGGGGATTTCTGGATGGAATGTTCGACCGAGGAAACAGCGGAGAATTACTATCGCGATCTGGATCTGGAGCGGGCGGTGGTGACGGTGCGCTATACGCAGGCGGGCGTGCAATACACGCGGGACTATTTTGTCAGCCATCCGGATCAGGTGATGGTGATTCGAATCCGCGCCAATCAGCCGGGAAAGGTCTCAATCAAGGGAACGTTTACTCGCTCGACGGATGCCGCCTCAAAATCAATCGATGAACGCACACTGGCGCGGGCAGGGGGGGAAAGCGCAGGGGAAGGAATGGGATTCGAGGGCTGGGTGCAGGCCGCGGCGAAAGGCGGAACCGTTTCGGTCAAGAACGACATTCTGAATGTCGAACAGGCGGATGAAGTCGTTCTATACCTGGCCGCCGCGACGGAGTTTCGCGAAAAAAATCCCGGACAGGCTTGCGAAAAACAATTATCCGAAGCGATGCGGAAACCCTATGAACAAATCCTCGCGGATCATATCGCCGATTATCAGGCGTTTTTCAAACGGGTCGAGCTGCATCTGGCCAGGCCCGGCCAGATCAGCGCATCGCAGCGCATTCCCGCCAACCGGTTGCTCCAATGGGTTCAGAACGGCCAGATCGATCCGCATGTGACGGAGCTGCATTTCCAGTTCGGCCGCTATCTGCTGATCAGCTCGAGCCGCCCGGGAACGCAGCCGGCGAACCTCCAGGGAATCTGGGCGGATATGGGCGCGCCCTGGAACAGCGATTTTCATACGAATATCAACCTGCAGATGAACTACTGGCCCGCCGAGGTGACCAACCTGGCCGAAATGCACGAGCCTTTGTTTGACTGGCTGGAACGGCTGGCTGAGCGGGGCAGGCACGTGGCGAAGGTGCATTACGGGGCAAGGGGCTGGGTCGCGCATCATTGCACCGATATCTGGGTGGACGCCGGTCCGCACGATGCGGCCGTCTGGGGCCTCTGGCCGACAGGCGGCGCATGGCTGTGCATGCATCTGTGGGAACATTATCTCTATAATCCCCGCGAAGAATTTTTAAAACGGGCGTATCCCACAATGCGGGACGCCGCGGTCTTCTTTCTCGATTACCTCGTCGAGGATTCCCAGGGGCGCCTGGTCAGCGGACCCTCCATGTCGCCGGAAAACAGCTTTCGCTACAAAGGCGGGAAATACAGGGTATGCATGGGACCTGCCATGGATCAGCAGATTCTCTACGATCTGTTCACGCATTGCATCGAGGCAAGCGAAATCCTGAATGCCGATGCGGACCTGCGGGACCAGTGGCGCACCGCGAGAGACAAGCTGCTTCCCCCCGTTCGGGTGGAATCGGATGGGACCATCATGGAATGGCCCCAGGAATGGGAAGAAAGCGCAAAAGGACACAGGCATGTTTCCCATCTGTACGCTCTCTATCCTTCGAATCAGATTCATCCCGATACGCCCCCGTGGCTTGCCGCCAGGCGTACGCTGGAACGGCGGCTCCTCTATGGCGGCGGAAATACCGGCTGGAGCCGGGCCTGGTTTGTCAATCTCTGGGCGCGGTTGCGGGATGGCGAGCTGGCGCATCAAAGCCTCCTCCATCTGTATCGCCAGCGAACCCTGCCTAATTTGTTCGATCTCCACCCCCCGTTCCAGATCGACGGCAATTTCGGCGCGACCGCGGGCGTCGCGGAAATGCTGCTCCAGAGCCATGCGGGAGAAATTCACCTCTTGCCGGCGCTGCCGCCGGATTGGCCCCAGGGCTCCGTCAAAGGACTCCGCGCGAGGGGCGGTTTCGAAGTCGATATGGACTGGCAGGATGGAGAAATCACCCGCGCGGTCATCCGGTCCCATGCGGGCCGCCCCTGCCGGCTGCGCAGTAACGTGATTCTGCAGGGGCCGCAGAATCTGGATGCGGCGCAAATTCGGAACATCGAACCGGGGGTTATCGAGTT
>CAZOTP010000161.1:0-7755 GCA_964582655.1 uncultured Pirellulales bacterium
CGAATCGGGCGGCTGCTGATGCTCCGGTGCAGTGGGCCAATCCAATCTGCTGAATCTGATAAGAGCGTAGGGCATCCAGAGTGCGATTGATTCGATCCTCCGAGGCGTTTTGCAGATGCAGTCCGCCCAAAAGAGCAAAAATCCTTTTTTGGCCGGTCCATTGTTCCGCATAACGCAGAGTATTCACAACGCCGGAATGGGCGCAGCCGCACAGAATAATCAGACCATCCGCCGAGTTGATGATTAATGCCTGATCGTCGTTGATCGGATCGGGAATTTGGCCTGTGCTGTCGAGAAAGAAAGGCCCGCCGGTGTTTTCATAGTCTGTTAGGCGAGGAATAGGGCCTGTAACCCATACGTCGGGTGTGATTTCTGTCGGTTTTTCCGTCCATCTCAAGATATTTGTACCATCCAGATGTTTAAGATATTGGATGGTTAGGGGCGGCATACCGATATATCGCGGCGGATTATCTTTGGGACAACTGTATTTAGGCTTCAAGGCATCCGGATGCAGATATATGGGGATTTCAGGGCTGTAGTCCAGAACCCAAAGCAGACCGCCGGTGTGATCATAATGGCCATGGCTGAGCACAATGAAATCGAGCTTCTGCAAGTCAATATGGAGACAATTTGCGTTGGCCATGATAATCTGACTTTGGCCCGTGTCGAAAAGAATATGTTTTCCGGCAACTTCGATATAAACAGCCAAACCATGTTCAGCCAGCAGCAGCGGTTGGCCGGTGATATTATCAACCAAAAAGGTTATTCGTATCTGACTGCTCATGCCAATCCAGCGTTTTATTCCAATCGGGTTTTTCCAAAAACTTGCCGACGGCCTGTGCTTTAAGCAGGCCTTGTTGATGCAATTCACTTTTTAGTTCAAAATAACCCTTGTCGTACCGTGTAATCCAGGCGCGTATGTGAGTGGTCTGGCCGATATGCACCGGATGACGAAAACGAATCCGCAGTTCGGCGGTCACGGCGGCATGTCCCCGCGCGAAAAGACAATGGATCATCGCTCCGTCGAGAAGGGTGGAGATGATGCCGCCATGCAGAATCCCCGGATAGCCGGCAAATTCGGGGGAACAATAGAACATCGTCTCCACGCTTCCATCGGCAAAGGAATCGAACTCCAGATGCAGCCCGTTTTTATTGTTCGCGTCGCAGGCATAACAGCCGCAATGGATTTTTCCAGGACGGCAAGGCGTAGTTCTGGCTGCCGAATCAGTGATCACAGGTATTCACTCCGGTTTTCAGGGTTCCTTGCAGATAATCGGATACAATGGCTTCCACACTCTGTGCGGGAGCGCCGACGATAACTTCGATGCCGGCCTGTTCAAAAAGCTGTTTGGCCCGCTGACCCATGCCTCCGGCGATGACCAGATTCGCCCCCTGCTGGGCAAGCCAGCGGGGCAGAAGACCCGGTTCATGTGGCGGGGGAATCAGATTTTTGATCTTCACCACTTTCTTCTCCGACTCATCCACTTCCACCAGAGCAAAGGTTTCACAGTGACCGAAATGCAGGCATAATGTTTCATTCGCAACGGGAATCGCAATCATCATGGTATATCACTCCTGTACTATTTGAGTTTATTGTTTTAAAGCAATTATACATGCAGGATCGGGAAGATGTAAAATTGGCTCCACAATCCGCCGGAAGGCTTTGGCGGCGACAGACTCACCGTCTCGATGAATGTAGGGCTGTCCATTGTCGCCCGCTAAAACCATTTTCGGGTCCAGCGGAATCGCTCCCAGAAACGGCACATCCATTTGTTCGGCCATGCGCTGCCCGCCAGCGGTTTTGAATATATCGGTGGTTTTTCCGCAGTGCGGACAAACAAAGCCGCTCATATTTTCAACCACGCCAAGTACCGGCAGATGTAACTGTCTGCAGAAATTGATGCTTCGACGAACATCCGCCAGGGCAATCTCCTGCGGCGTGGTAACGATAATTGCGCCGTCAGCGTTTTCCATCAACTGGCAGACCGAAAGCGGCTCATCCCCGGTGCCCGGCGGCGAGTCAACAATCAGATAATCCAGTTCGCCCCACGCTACGTCCTTGAGAAATTGCTTGATGACCCCCATTTTCATCGGCCCGCGCCAGATCACCGCATCATCCTGCCCCTCGAGCAAGAGGCCGATGGACATGACTTTCAAATCTCCCAGTTCCACCGGTAAAAGGGAATCCAATTCGGAGAGAACCGGCGATCCTTCCACTCCGATCATTTTGGGAATGCTGGGGCCGTGAATATCCACATCCAAAAGACCGACTTTTTTACCGGCCCAGGACAAGGCCAGAGCGAGATTGGCCGCCACGGTACTCTTGCCTACGCCGCCTTTGCCGGAAAGGACAATTATTTTGTGCCGGATTTGTGAAAGCCGTTGCCGCAGGGCATTGTCTTCATCCGTTTCAGTATGTTTGTCGGTAGTCTGATGGGTGCGGGCTTGTGTGTGTTTTTGGGTGCTGCCGCATACATTGCTATTTTTTGATTGCTGTTTCGAAGCATAACGATCCCGATAATCTAAAACCGCCGCCTTGAGCGTATTCACCGCCAAAAGAGCGCAATGAGCCGATTCTTCCGGCAAGTCGGCAAGCTTCTCAAGGACATCATTTTGTGTGATTTGCATCGCCTGGGGGAGGGATTTTCCTTCCGCCAGGACAGCCGCCTGATCGCCGCTTAGGATCGAATGCATGCATCCATCCGTGGTAAACGTCGCGGCAAGAATATGATCCTCATGCACAAGAATCCAAAATTCCATGGTGTCACCGCAGGGACCGGTGATCCGGGCGTTTCCGTTGGCACCCTTAAGAGGGCCAAAATGGATGGGAACCATTCGAACATGATTCTCAAGTCGTTCTGTCATAAATGGGGTATGCTCCTTTACCGTGTCAAGTTTTGCATGTGGTTTGCATCAGCAGGGAATACGTTTTTTCCCAGATATGTTTTATGTCATGGCGGGCCGGGCTGTCAACGAATTCTGCCACGGTTTTTCCCTGAATCTGTGCCTCCGTAACGGATGAATCATACCGGATTCGACCGACCAGGACGGACCCCAAATCCTGTGCTTTCGATTCGATCTCCAGGGTCAGATCGGGATTAATATCGTATTTATTCACACACACCAGGGCAGGAACCGCAAAATGCCGGGCCAGAGCGATCACGCGTTCCAGATCGTGAAACGCGGATTGGGTTGGTTCGGTAACCGCCAGGACCGCCGAGGCGCCGGTAATGGAAGCAATGACCGGGCAACCGATGCCCGGCGGCCCGTCAACCAGAATCAAATCGAGGTTTCGTTCTTCAGCGATTAGCCGGGCATTTTGCCGTACGGTGGAAACCAGTTTGCCGGAATTTTCCGCGGCGATTCCCAGTTTGGCGTGAACCATCGGGCCGAATCGCGTATCCGAAACATACCACTGGCCGCAAAGCCGGGGGATAAAATCGATTGCCTTGACCGGACAGAACCGCACGCAGACGCCGCCGCCTTCACAGATCAGGGGATCGATTTGAAAGCTCATCTCGGCCGTTTTGCCGCAGGCTTCCTGCATCGCCTGAATCGCCCGGTTCGCCTGTACGGAACAGGATCGCTCACAGAAATCACAATCCTGGCAGACAATTTGTCCGCCATGCGACTCCAGCCACGGATCATCCATCCTTTGATGGATTACCGCTCCAAAGCGGCAATGTGCCAGACACGCCCCGCAGCCGATGCAGTCCCGGGATCGGATGACGGCCTGATGCCCGGAATAAAAATCGGTCTTTTGGCAAACCTGGGGGGCCGTAACTAGGTGCAAATCTGCCGCATCGACGTCGCAATCGGCAAGGACGGCGTTTTTTGCCAGCGCCGCGAAGGAAGCAAGAACGCTGGTTTTGCCCGTGCCTCCCTTGCCGCTGATGACAACCAGTTCTTTCATTAATGGTTCCTCTTCCGTTTATACGGTAATCAGCCGGTCCGAGTCCCGGACAATTTCATAATGATCTTTGAGGGTGGAAAGCGGACAGATCTCCGATCCGCCGGCTTGACGCAATTTCAAACAGGTCCCGCAGGCGAAAAACTGTCCGCCGGCGTCAAGGACTTTTTGGGCCATGTCCTTCACATCAAATTTCGGATCATCAATCCGGTCGATTTCTACGCCCCGGCCCGATAGGAAAATGCGCACCGAATCACCCTGCTGCAAACTGTACGTTGCCTGCCGCAGCGTATAGAACACCGTTTCCGGGTCCGTATGAGTAATAATGATGCCCAGTTTCATACAAGGTCCTTCCTAGTGTGTTTGCACTATATAAAAATACCGATTTTGCTTTTTCTCGATTGCAATTTGCCCGGCAGCGCAAAGATGTTTTAGTTGATTCTGCAATTCGCGGGGGGAGCCTCCCATCGACTCGGCGATATCTTTCAGAGTGCACGGACGGCGCTGCAGCAGGCTGATGATTTCCCCGTCTGGTACAGATCGACCGGATGGAAATTCACCCCCATGAAATTCCGCGATGCAGTCAACAGGAAGGGGATGAAAATGGTTTGCCAATTCGTGAAGTTTCTCCGCGGGAACGATGCGGGCATAATGCTCGGCGGCGGGCCTGACGGCGGTATTGAGCTGGACCCGGTCCGGCTGAATCCGTTTGGCCAAGCGGGCGATTTTTTCCACTTCCTGATCCGAATCGGTGATTCCTCCTACCAGAAGGACCTCCAGCCAGACGGGTTTGGAATATTCGCGGCGAAACGCTTCCAGGCCCGCGGCCATGGTTTCAAAAGCAATCGAGGAATGCGGGCGGTTTATTTTCTGATATGCATTGTCATCCCCTGCGTCCAGGGAAGGCAGGACCAGATCGGCCTGCGCCAGAGCGTTTCGGACTTCCGCATCCCAGAACAGAGAGCCATTGGTAAGCACAGCCAAAGGAATCGAGGTTTTTTGTTTGATGCGCCCGATCAACTCCCCCAGACGGCTGTACAAGGTGGGTTCTCCTGAACCGGCCAGAGTAATATAATCCGGGGCAGGAATGGTTTTTAAGCGGTCATCCAATTCGGTTACAACGTCATCCAGAGCCGCGTACTCGCAGCGAAGGACGGTTTTATCGGTGGTTCGGCCCAGCTCGCAGTAGATGCAGTCATAGGTGCACGTTTTAAAGGGCACGACATCGACGCCCAGGGACCGGCCCAGACGGCGGGAAGGAACAGGGCCAAAAATATGCTTTGGTGGATTTGTCATGGGATCTGATTACCAGATGGTGTTCGCGGGCATAATCTATCCTGCAGCAAACGCTGAAACGGAATCCGCAGATCGGGAGCCGCTTCGAACAGGGTTTGCCCGCAAGAATATGCGGCGGCGATTTTCCGGTCGTCCGGAATCTGCAGGAGAATCGGGATTTTTTCCTGGCGGCAATAGTGCGTCACACGATCATCACACGCATTCGCGCGGTTAAGGATCACGCCGAAGGGCAGTTTCAGTTCCCGCATGGTATCCACCGCAAGCGTGAGATCATGAAGACCGAAAGGCGTTGGCTCGGTTACGAGAATCACATAATCGCACCCTTTGACCGCTGTAATCACCGGGCAGGAGGTCCCCGGCGGGCAATCGAGCAGAGTTAATCCCTCAAAGGGGATGTGTTCTTTGACGGCGCGAATCAGAGGCGGCGCCATCGCTTCGCCGATATTCAATCGCCCCTGAATAAATCGGATATGATTCCACTGGCCGATTTCCAAGACGCCGATTTCCCGCGGAACTTCCTGAATCGCCCCGGCGGGACAGACTTTGGCGCAGCCCCCGCAACTGTGGCAAAGCTCCGGAAACACCAGCGGTTTGGTCTTTAGTGAGACAATCGCATGATACTGACAGAACCGTCCGCATTCGCCGCAATCGGTGCATTTTGTCTCATCCACGCTCGGCACCAATACCGAAACAGGCTGCTTGTGCTGCATTGCAGGGGGAATAAAAATATGACAATTCGGCTCCTCCACATCGCAATCCAGCAGAGTCACCGGCTGCTCGGCACACAGCGCCAATGCGACAGAAACCGTTGTCTTGCCTGTTCCACCTTTCCCGCTGGCGATGGCAATCCTCAAGGTTTGCCCTCCTTCTTCGAAGATGTTTCAGGGGATTGCCGGGAATAATCGATCAGCCAATCCAGCAGTTCCGCCGGGGTGGTGTTCAATTGATAAGCAATCCGGCTCAGGGTGTCACTGGGCCTGCAGGAAATTCCCTTTTCCGACAGCGCTGCCTGAACGGCTTCGAGGGAGAGCGAGTTCTCTTCACAGGCAGAGGCGAGAGTCATTTTTCCCAGTCCACGGCCTCGGTGCGAGCTGCTGACCGGGATGGAAAGCCGGCTTTTTTGCAGCACAGCGAATAATTGACTGGGAGTCTTTTGGGAGTTTTTGGCGATCTGGTCAATCGTTTGATCGACATTTTCTGCTGCTATTCCACAAGCCTTAAGCTGTTCTGTGAGTTCTTCCAGAGGAATTCCCGTGCGGGCGGCAAATTCCCGCAGCGTGGATTCCTCCGCATGGGGATAGGGCGCAGGCAGGCTGTGTTCTTCCCAATACGCCTTGATCCTGTCTCCGGCATCGACCAGCGTCTGAAAGGGCGGAATTTGCCAGAGTGTTCCGGCCAGCACAACAGCGGCAATCGCCAGAGATGACATCAGCTCGAACTTTAAATTCAGCTTCCGTTGAATGGCCAGATAATGCATCAGCGGTTTCCAGTTGAAATAGATGTGAAAACCGCCGGCCAGGAGAAACATTGTGCTGAACGTGGTGTGCAGGGCCCCCCACTGCTCCTTGGTCAGGGCGAGTATGCGCCAGCCGGTCCAGTTCGCCACCCGTCCCTGCGGGGAGGCATACAGGGCGATTCCGGTTATTGCCATGGCAAGGAAAGCCAGCGTTAACGTAAAACTGGTCAGGCCTCGCCAGTGAAACGGACGTGAAACGGTTTTTTCCGTCATGGCTCATTTACCTCCGGAAAAAGGGTTCGATTTGTTTGTATAACCTCGCATGCCCTTTTGTTTTGCAGTTTCTTCATCGACCTCATCTTGCCAGCCGTTGCGTGTGTTCTCAATCCGGTCGAACTTGGCGGTGTAGGGCTTGATGTCCAGCAGCGGCGTTCCGTCGAGAATATCCAAATGGTCCAGGTATAAAATGGTTCCCTTCCGGCGAAGCAATTTCACGATGCTCAGGCCAATGGGATTCGGCCGGCATGGCGCGCGGGTGGCGAACACCCCGTGTTCGACATCCTGGAGAAACGGCTTCACGGTCAACTTCATCGGTCCGGCCCGGTGGAAATGATAAAGCAAGAAAATATGCGAGAATCCGTCGATGTCGCGCAGTCCTTCGGCATATTCGGGAAAAATCTCCGCACGCCCCCGGCAGTTCTGCGCATACACAGGCTGGATCGGCGTATTTTCTGCCGCGCGATGCTCGCTGTGCAGAATACCAATTGGTTTGCACCAGATGCCAGAATCCGGCGTTGGAATATTTTCTGAAACCGGAGGCTTTATTTCGGACATTTTTTCATCACCATAAACCAGTCCAGCACGCGGGTGTCCGCTGCAGGTTTTTCGACTCGCTCCTTGGCGGTGCCGCATGAACCGGGCGGAGGAACGATGACTTCATCGCCCGGTTGCCAATTGGCGGGCGTAGCTACTTTGTGCTGTTCGGAAAGTTGCATAGCAATCAGCATTCGCTTAATCTCGTCGATATTGCGCCCATTGCTTAATACTACAACGCTACAAGAGTTACCAGTGACATTTAACAATGTTTTTCAAA
>CAZOTP010000162.1:0-7708 GCA_964582655.1 uncultured Pirellulales bacterium
GCCCCGGCGCCTGCGGGGATGCTGATTTTTTTCTACCTGTTCCTTGCCGTCTCGGCGGCATGGATTCACCTTCGGGGCCGACTCCCCGCGGGATTTTTTGCCGCGGCGGGATTCTGGATTCTGCTGTTCGCTCTTCTTTTTCCGATCCAGCCGCCGTTTCGCAAGAACGGCAACGCCAGCCTCGCCGCCCTGTCCGTCGGTCACGGCTGCGCCGCCGTCGTGCAGCTTCCGGACAAGAGAATCCTGTGTTTCGACGCCGGAAGCCTGGATGATTTCGACGCGGCCAACCGCGTCATTCTTCCGTATTTCCGCAGCCAGGGGATACAAGGGATCGACGCGTTGTTTCTTTCCCATCCCAATATCGACCATTACAATGCCGCCCCGGACCTTTGCGAGAACATTCGCATCGGACAAATTTTTCTCAGCCCGGCTTTTTTTGAAGAGCCCGCCGCCTCCAAGCCCGCCGTGAAATCCCTTCTGGAATTCATCCGCCGGCGCCGTGTGCCTCTGCACATTCTTCATCGCGGCGACGTCCCCCCCGCCGGGTTTGAACTATCCGATTCTTCAAACGGATATTCACTGGAGGTGTTATGGCCCGATGACGCCGCTTCGTCTTCGATGAGTGAAAACGACACGTCCCTGATTGTCAGCATTCGGACGCCCAACGGCTCTATTTTACTCTGCGGCGACGCCGGGCAAAGTCCGCAGACATTTCTTCTCCAATCCCATCTGCCCGAACCTCTCCAGAGCGATGTTCTTCTGCTGCCCCATCACGGCTCGACGCGATCCCTCTGCCCTGAGTTTGCCCAAGCGGTTGGGCCGAAAATCTGTCTGAACAGCTCCGGGCGAGTCCCCGAAAAAACGCGGGAGAAACTCGCCACCATTTTTCCCCGTGCGGCGATCTATCACACCTCGATTTCCGGAGCCGTGACGGTAGTCCTGCGTCCCGACGGAGCGGAAGCGATGCCGTTTCACGATGCCCCCGCGGAATCCGCGGGCCGCTGACCGATGCGCTACAGCGCGGTGAAATTTTCCAGGATTTTCAGCCCCTGCGCCTGGGACTTCTCGGGGTGAAACTGAACCGCGAAGAGGTTGCCCCGCTGGATGCTGGAGACAAACTCCACGCCATGCTCCGTTGTGGTCGCGATGACCGAATCCTCGACGGGAACCACATAATAGGAGTGGACAAAATAGACGTAGGTTCCATCGGGGAGGCCCCGATACAGGGGGGATGGCTTTTTCATCCGGAGCTGATTCCAACCCATGTGGGGAATTTTGAGATCGTTTTCATCCGCGCGGCCGGAAAAATCAAACCGAATCACCTTGCCGGGGACAATCCCCAACCCCCGGTATTCACCATCCTCATAGCTGACATCGAAGAGCATCTGCAATCCCAGGCAGATTCCCAGAAACGGCGTATCGCGGTGAACCGCTTCCTGAATAGAGGAAACCAGTTCTTTTTCGCGCAGAGTCCGAATGGCATCGCGGCAGGCACCCACACCCGGCAGCACAATTTTTTCAGCGGCGCGGATCTGCGCGGCGGAGGTAATGATTTCCACCGGCGCACCCACCGCCTGAAAGGCTTTCCGCACGCTGTGCAGATTGCCCATACCGTAATCAACAATACCGATCACAAAATCGTCCCGGATTCCTTCCGCCCAGCCCGCAAATGTTCCGGGAGCGGCGGGGAAATCCCGAATTAGTCGTTAAATGTGTGCACCACGATTTCCACGCGGCGGTTCTTCGCCTTGCTCGAGCTGACCGGCTGGTATTCGCCCCGTCCGGCGGCAACGGCATGGCGGGCCGATACGCCGTGCTGAATCAGATAGCGTACCACGGCCAGGGACCGCTCGGTCGAAAGCTGCCAGTTATCCGCCCACTTGCTCTTGCGGATCGGATCGGTATCGGTATGGCCGATGACATAGATCTCCTTGTCCGCGTATTTCTGGGCGATGGTTCGGGCGATGCGGGCCAGACGGTCCCGGGAGCTGCTTTTGAGGGTGACCTTGCCGGAATCAAACAGGACGCCGCTCTCCAGGGTGACGGTGATCGTGCCCTTTTGCGGATCCCAGCGGGCATCTTCGCCGGCGAAATCGGCTTTGGCCTGTGGCTGTTTTTTCTGCGCCGTCGCCAGGGTTCTCTGCGCATCGGTCAACTGCTGGGCGTACTGTTCCTTTTCCTGCTGGCACTGGTTGAGGGAATCCTGAGTGCCCTCGAAGAGCGCCTGCAGATTTTCCAGTTCGGTCTTGCAGTCTTTCAGTTTCTTGTCCTGGCAACCGCCAAAGACCATCATCACCAGGGCTAACGCCGCCAACGAAATTACCATTCGACGCATGTACGACCTCCTTACAATGATTCGGTGTTCTCCATAACGTTTTGCTTCACTTCGGCAACGAGCTTTTGCCGTTCTTTTTCCGTTGTCCGCATCAGGCGGTATTCGCGAACCACATGTCCGACGCGGCGAAAAATCCCAAACGCCAGAATTCCGCACGCCGCCACGGCCAAAACGAACAAATACATCGGAAGCTCCGGCGTCTGCCACCATAGAAACCGCACCCGGGTGGGCTCCCGGTTACTCAGGATAAACGCCAATAGTACCAGAACTACGAGGCTTATGCCAAGGAGCTTGCTGTAAATTTTTATTTTTTTCCAGTTCATACCGTCTCCTGTTCCGGCCTCGGGGCGTCGATTTTAGGGCATATTCGGCGGAAACAGCGCATTTCGGAAATACGCGACGATGGAATCGTGAAAGAGCATCGTGACCACTGTCGCCGCCGATAAAAAAGGCCCGTAGGGAATTTCCCGGCTTCTTCGGGTGATCAGCCGGACAATCGCCCAGCTCAGGCCGAAAAACGGGGCGATAAAAAACGCGACCAGCGGGCTGATCCAACCCAGGAGGGCGCCTACCCCGGCCATCAGAGGGACATCGCCCAATCCCATCGCCTCCCGGCCAAAGGCCAGACTTCCAAGAATCATTGTTCCCCAAACCACCGCGCCGCCTACGAGAAATCCAAATCCGCTGCCCAGAAGGCCCGCCAGCCATTTCTGGCTTTCCAGCAGCGCCGTCCAGGACACGGCGAAACGGCTATCTCCGCTTAAAACATACACGAAAATGGCCGAAAGGGCAACCGCCGGGGCTAAAAACGCGATTTCGCGGAGCATTTCAAGGCGGATATTGACCTCCAGATCCTCGCCGATTTCGGGTATTTTCCCGTGGGCGGCTTCCCACTGAGCTTCTTTTTCCTCCCATTCCGCAAAACTTCTTTTCAGCACCCCCGTGCGGAGGCAGATCCAGCCGATGAGCAAACCAATCCCGGCACCGGCGGCCGCGGCGGCGGTTTTTCCAGAGGCACAGGGCATGAGCCGCCAAAGGTCTTTTCCGGCGTCATCCAGGACATAGGGCGCCAGCAGGCTCAAGACTCCCCCCGTCGCGGCCGCAAAGTAGCTCAATGAAAGGGGAATAATCCAGTGCTCCCCGTCGATCAGAGAGCCGGCGAGCATGACGGAGATCAGGAGGGTATGCCCCAGATACACCAGCCAGCCGCCCTGCTCAAAGGGAGGCAACCAGTCCCCCCCGCGAATCCCCTCCACAAAGTACGCCCAGTACAATCCTGCAAACAGAATGCCTGTGAGAAACTCCACGAACGGGTAGCGGAACGAAAACCGGGTTCCGCACTGCCGGCAGCGTCCCCGCAGGTAAAACCATGCCAGCACGGGGATATTATCGTACCAGGGAATGGGCTTTTTGCAGGAAGGGCAATGGCTTCCGGGACGAACCAGGGAAAGCCCCAGAGGCATTCGATAGACCACGACGTTCAGAAAACTTCCCGTGCACGCTCCGAGCATGAACAGGAAAATCAGCCAGAACGCCGCCGGTACTGTTATGACTTCAACATCCATGTCGCCTCGTCACCCCCCCTGCCTCTGCCATGCCGACTTTCATCTCTCGATTGGCCCTATGTTCGTTTCGCTTTACACTTTGGCCCACAGGACTTCTTCGCGTGTTCCTGCGATTTCAGCGCCTGGACTTTCATTCCCAGCCCAAAGAGGCGGATAAATCCGGTCGCGTCGGTGCTGTTGTATTCAGCGCCCATGGTGAAGCTCGCCAGATTGGCCGCGTAGAGACTGTTCGGGCTGGTGACGCCCGCCAGCCGGCAGTTTCCCTTGAACAGCTTCAAGCGAACGGTTCCCGTCACCTTCTCCTGCGTGGCATTGAAAAACGCATCCAGCGACAACCGCAGCGGTGCGAACCACTGGCCGTAATACACCAGCTCGGCGTACCGCAGCGACACCTGCTGTTTGTAATGCGCCGTGTCGCGGTCCAGGCACAGCATTTCCAGTCCGCGGTGGGCCGTCGTCAAAATCGTCCCGCCCGGGGTTTCATATACGCCGCGGCTCTTCATCCCGACCAGCCGGTTCTCGACGAGGTCCGCCTGCCCGACGCCATGCTTGCCGCCAAGGGCGTTGAGCTGCTCGATCAGCTTTACGCCGTCGATCTTCCGCCCGTTCAGCGACACGGGAATGCCCTTTTCGAACCCGATTTCCACATAATCTGGCCGGTTCGGGGTTTTGCTGACCGGATTGCTGATGACATAGAGATGATCCTGCGGCTCGTTGGCGGGATCTTCCAGATCCGCGCCTTCGTGGCTGATATGCCACAGATTCCGGTCGCGGCTGTAGATTTTTTTGATCGATTGCTCAATCGGAATTTTATGTTTTTTCGCGTATTCCACCGCCGCCTCGCGACTGGTCAGCTCGAAACTGGGATCCTTCCAGGGGGCGATGATCTTCAGCGACGGCGCCAGGGCCATATACGTCAGTTCGAAGCGCACCTGGTCGTTTCCCTTTCCCGTCGCGCCGTGCGCCACGGCGTCGGCCCCCTCCCGCAGGGCCACATCCACCTGATGCTTGGCGATCAAAGGCCGTGCGATGCTGGTTCCCAGCAGATAGCCGTTTTCATACACGGCCCCCGATTTGAGCATGGGCCAGAGATAGTCCTCCACGAATTCCTTTCGAAGGTCCTTCACGATGCATTTGTCCGCGCCGCTGGCCAGCGCCTTCTTCTGAATCCCCGAAAGCTCATCGCCCTGCCCCAACTCCGCCGCAAAGGCAATCACCTGACAGCCATATTTTTCCTTCAGCCAGGGCAGAATCACGCTGGTATCCAATCCGCCGCTGTACGCCAAAACTATCTTTTTCACCTGCTGCATAATCGTTTATCCTTACCATGCAAAATTCATGTAACCCGGTTTTTTATTGTATCAAGGTTCCGGAAGGATTCCAGTCTTTTTTCCCTCCGTTCCCGGGATTTGGGCACGCGGGATTTCCCGTCCGCGAGGGGCAAACGCGGAACCATTCCTTCGAACGCTTCTTTTGTGCATAAACAATGGTGTCTGGGCTTTTCCGCCGGTTTTACAGCGAGGTAAAACGGCCGGGAAAGGTTCGCTTGAGGTAGTTCACATAGTCACGGTACAAGACGTCGGTGGAAGCGTGGCCGATGTTAATCAGATCCGTTCGGCGGTTCATGATGCCGGGGTAAATCCAGGTAATCAGTTTTTGGACATAGGGGGCTTGCCATTGGATCTGCTTTACAATGCGTTCGATGGGACCGGCGATGGAAATCGTTCGGCCATCGGGGGTGCCGGGTCTTCCGGTGAGGGGATTGACCTGGCGGCTGAAGGTTTCGCAGTTTGCCCATAACGCAATGCCGGCATCGCGCATGGGCTTCTCCACGCGGCGGAGGGCCTCGGCCTGAATCCGCACATTTTCGAGGGCTTTTTCATTTTGATCGAGGGGGAACCGTCCGCCGCAGTCCTGAGGGGCGAGGATGTCGATTCCCATTTGCCGGCACATGGCGGGGAGCTGATCGATGCGATCCGCGGGCAGAGCCTGGGCAATATTGCCCGGGGAGGCGAGTATTTTTACGGGCCCCACGGCCGGTCGCAGGGTTTTTTGAATCAATCGCTCATACAACTCGATTTGGACCTCCTCAAAATCGATTTCATAGGTGATATACAATCCGGCAAAAGAGGGGTTGGCGGAGTGGCGATCCACCAGCGCCTCGGCCAGGGCGCAGTTCCAGTCGAACCAGACGTCGGACCAGGGTTTCTGCATCCGCTGGTAATCGGTGACTTCGGAGGTTCTTCCCCGCTGCCCGACGCCATAGAATACTTTCATGCCCAGACGGTCGGCTTCCTCGGCGCAGACCCGCAGGGGATCTTCGCAGCCCATGAAGCGGATGGGAAGGCCTACTTTCCAGTCATAGCCGGGGAAAAAGGGTCTTCCCCAGAACGCACAGGCGGTCCAGATAACGGTATCCATGCCGATGGCATGCATATCCTGGAACAACGCCCGCCAGTTATCCTCCTTCCAAGTGATGGTCTCATCCGAATAGGCCATGGTCCAGACATTCGTATGGAGGACGTTGAGAAAGCTTCCCGTCAGGAGCGTTTCGGCATGGGGCTGCGATTTTTTTTCGGGATTTTCTGCGATGTTGTCTCGTCGGGGCTGGCGGCATCCTGCCGCGGCGGCGAAGGCACCCGCGGCGCTGTGTTTGAAAAATTCACGTCGATCCATAGGTTCTCTCCTGCAACCAAACCATTATCACTTCATTTTTTTTGGGAACGTCCGGCACAATAAAAGCCTATCGCACCGATCCCCATCAACGAGGCAGCAATGACGTTGTTCATCCACCGGACCGAGCCTTTTTCCATGAAAGGATAGATCGCCAGCAACATGGCTCCCACCAGGACGATACAAATGCCGACAACCCGGAACGCGGCGGGCAGGGTGTTTCGGCCTGCCTCTTCCGGATCTTCCTGATCGGCGCCCATGCGTCCAATGGGAGTGGAAATCCGCCGGAAAAATTCCTCCACGCGCTGGTTTTCCGCCGGCGAGCGGGAGGTCAGGAGACTTACGACAATCATGACGGAGGCGGTCACTACCGAGGCGGCGAGCAGGATAATATTTTCCTCCTTCAAACCCAGCCACATTCCTTCATTGGGAAGAACGCCGAGCAGAATCAGACCGGTTGTCAGCCCCAGAGCATATCCGCTGATCGCACCGAAATTATTCAGGCGCTTCCAGAGCAGCCCCAAGAGCATGGGAATGGCGACGGGGGCGGTGGCGACGCTGAAGAGCTTGACCATGGTGCGGAAGAGTTTGTCTTCGCCCTGCTGAATGACAAAACAGGAGATGGCCAATCCCAGCAGGCCGATTGCCAGCGTCATCAGCCGGCCAACCAGAACCATCTCTTTCTGGCCAGCGGCAGGCCGGAAGAGGCGGCGGTACACATCGTGAGTCAGAACGCTGGCGCAGACGTTGTAATCGCTGCTGAGCATGGACATGGTCGCGGCGAACATGGCGGCGATCATCAGTCCCAGAAGGCCTGTCGGCAGCAGAGTGGCGCATAAGAGGGGATAGACCTGATCCTGGTGGGTATCGAGGGGGAGGAACTGGCGGGCGGCCATGGCGGGGACATACATGAGAATCGGAGTGAGCAGGTGCAGTGCCGTGACCAGATAGCCGATGCGATGGCCTTCCTTTTCATCTTTTACGCAGGTGAATCGCTGAATGAGCTGCCAATGGACGCTGGAAAAGGAAAGGGAATACATGAAACTCATCGCGGCGATATAGCCCCAGCCGAACTCCCCCCCGGCGACGGGATAAAAGAAACCGGGTGGAGATTTCTGGAGGAAGGCTTCCAACC
>CAZOTP010000163.1:0-7634 GCA_964582655.1 uncultured Pirellulales bacterium
TTGAGCATGATGAGTGCGAATCCGCCGCTGGCCTGACCGGCCGGCCACCCCCGGCCGGGTTTTTGGGGAGACTATCCGGCTGGATATTTCTGGAATACTTTACAGTAGGGTACTGCCCCTCCGTAGCGAACAACACTATTGGGAGTGTGAACATGAGATACGGTTTTCAGCGCGGAGATGATCAACGGAACAAACATCAGCGACAATCCAAGGAGCAGGCAGGGTTTGCGATTCGTACCATATTTTTCCCGCAGAAAAGATGCAAAAAATAGAAAAATACATACTATTCCCAGGGTGATCAGAAAAATTTTTGGTCCTGTGTAAAAAAGAAACCGGAGAACTGGCTCATGCCGGTCAATCATCCAGCGATGCAGATCCCAGTCATAAAATCGATCCTGAACAGACAGATCCATGCTGGACCACTCAAACATCGCAATCACCGCCAGGAGCAGGACTGTGTGAAAACCCGGATGTTTGAACCATGTCATAAAGGGTTGTCCGTAAACAAATGATGGCCGATTTGATAAGCGGCAGTCTGGTAATACGTCATGGTGTCCTGCAGCAAGTCTGGATGGTCTTCCGAAATCAGAGTTTGCGATCCATCCTCCTCAATCCGGTAAAAACAGAATTTCCGGTTCGGCAGCAGAAGACAAAAGAGGTTGTTCTGAAGCAACCCGATTTTCTGATAATTTCCCAGCAGGGCCCGTCCTTCCCAGTCCTGAAGAATGTCTTTTCCATAAAATTGACTCAGATAAGAAATCTGCATTAACCCCAGAAGAGTCGGAGCAAGATCGATCTGGCTGCAGAGTTTCTCGATGCGGCGGGGCTGGAGAAGTGCTGGAGCGTACACCAGCAGAGGGATATGATATTTTGCCACCGGAACTTCCACTTTTCCGGCACTGTTGGCGCAATGGTCCGCCACGATAACGAAAAGCGTGTTTTCAAACCATGGCTTTTCCTTCGCCTCGCGGATAAAGTTCCCGATAGCATAATCGCAGTATTTCACCGCGCCGAATCGGCCGGAACCGGAGGGAATATCGATTTTCTGCGGATACGTATAGGGACGGTGATTGGAGGTGGTCAAAACCACAAAACAGAACGGGGTTTTCTCTGCAAAGGATGCATCGCACTCGCGAATCGTTTTGCCAAAAAGATCCTCATCGCATACCCCCCACGCGGTAGTGAAGGAAATCTCCTCCTTTACAAAGTCATTCTGATCCACGGCCGCAAAGTGATTCCCCGTAAAAAAGACGTTCATATTGTCGAAAAAACCCCGCCCGCCGTAGATAAATTTCAAATCATATCCACGCGAGGTGAGAACAGAGCCAAGAGAAAACAGGTTGCCGTTGTTCGGCCGTTTGACCAGCGATTGACCCGGAGTGGGAGGCAGCGACAGCAGAATGGCTTCCAGCCCGCGGGTAGTACGGGTTCCGGTCGCATAAAAGTGGGTAAAAAACAGACTTTCTTCTGCCAGCGCATCCAGATTGCAAGTCAAATCCGCTTGATTCCCAAATGCTTTCATAAACGAAGCGCTGAGACTTTCCACGACAATCAGAACAACATTGTATCGCTTTTCGGGGCCTGGATGGGTGACTTTCCGTGTTGTGTTCTGTTTTTCCTCACTGACAAAACGGCTGTTTTCCGTTGCTGCCATCGCACGAAAATGAGAAAACGCCTGGGAATCCTTTTCGTGAAGATAAAACTGCTTATAATCAATGCGATTGTTTCGAAATGCGGCAAGCAGACTGTAAAATCCGTTTTTTGCCAATTCGTTGGCATACTGGTTGGAACTGAGGTTGGCCCAGGATATAGTAACTGATCCAAGCGAAATCATACCAGCGGTCAAAAAGAGAAAACCCGTTCTAAGCCGCTGGGAAAAAGTGCTCATCGCTTGAAACGTTTTCCGATACACTGAACGAGTCGCATAAAACAGCAGGAGGGAAAGAATAAAGATTCCTCCCAGAATCCAGATCACAGGATATGACTGCCAGATATTTCCCA
This sequence comes from uncultured Pirellulales bacterium, assembly GCA_964582655.1. Taxonomy (GTDB): domain Bacteria; phylum Planctomycetota; class Phycisphaerae; order Sedimentisphaerales; family SM23-30; genus CAZOTP01. The sequence goes on from CAZOTP010000163.1 coordinate 2,002, forward strand.
AAACTTCCTGCGTATAGACCAGATAGTCCACCGCGATAAAGTTGAATCGGGCGTTAAATTCGTCCCAAAACAGCCACTCGGAGGCAACATCCAGAAGCATCAGATAAAGTGTGACAAAATAAAGAGCCAAAGAAATTCGACGGTTCAGCGCGGAATTGTATAGTTTATCCGGCAGGACAATCAGAACCAGAATCATGGGAGTGATAACATAGAGCCAGGTTATCCCGTCGAAGAAAAAACCGATTCCATACAGGCCCGCCCATTCCCGAAGGCTGAACTCCAAGTCCTTCCACACCCGAAGATGCAAAGCCAGTCGCAGGAGGAAGGATACAACCATAAAAACCGCCCCAAAGACATAGATTCCGCCCCAGCGTGTTCGAAAGCAACGGCCTGCAAAGCCTGACATCCTGGAAAGAATGGACAAATGCGCCGCTTCTTTAACTCCCTCCGTCAAGTAGGATAATTTTAGGCTGTTTGAGGCCACGTACGGTCTCCTGAGCAAATGAAAATCATTGTTTCAGGGGATTCTAAGCCGGCGAACCTGAAGAGAACCTGAACTCCCTCAAAAATGATAAAAACGATCCCATTTATCCCGGAATCCGGGGCAGATGGAGGATCACGTCCGTCCCGCTGGCGGGACTCGACTGGATCTCGATATCCCCCTGATGCAGACGGGCGATCTCCCTTGCGATCGTCAATCCCAGCCCCGTCCCCCCCGTGACCGAAGAACATGATGCGTCCAGCCGATAAAACCGGTCAAACAGCTTTTCTCTCGCTTCGGGCGGAATCGATCCCCCCTCGTCATGAACGCAAATCATGATTTGATGGCCCTCCTCCAGAACTCGAATCTGGATTGGTCGGCCCGTAGGCCCGTATTTCAACGCGTTGTCCAGAAGATTCGAAAAAAGCTGCTCGAGCAATTCCCGGTGACCCAGGATGAAAATCCCGGGAATCGTCTGACAGACGATGATTTTGCCGGAGGACTGGGATGCCTCCCGGTATCGATCCGTCAGGTCCTGCAGGAGTCCATCCAGCCGAACGGATTCCATGACCGCTCGTCTCTCCGCATGGTCGATTCGAGCCAGATCGAGAAGCTGATTGCTCAGCTTCTCCATCCGGTCAATGTCTTTCAGGGTGTCGTCGATCGCCTGGATATATTCCTCGCTCGGTCGATCCTTTCTCCGAACCGTCTGGAGCATGCTCTTGGCCAGCGCCAGCGGTGTCCGAAGTTCGTGAGAGGCGTCTTCGGTAAATTGCTTCTGCTTCTGCATCGCCTGATTCAATCGGGCGAGCATTTGAGTAACGGATTCTACAAAAGGCTTTAGCTCCCTTGGCGGCCGTAATTCCTTCAGGGGCTCATCCCCCAGATTCGCGTGCGTCACAGTATGAAGAACAGACGCCGTGATCCGAATCGGGCGCAGCGCCCACGAAATGCTTAAAAAAATCACCACAATGGATACCCCAACCACGCAGCCGCCCAGAATCAAAAGCAGCCTCAAAAATTCTCCTGCTTCGTGTTTCGTGTAACCAGTCGTATCCGCGATCAGAATATTCACGATGGTCTGATCTACCTCCTGCCGTTTCCAGTACACCCGGAAATTTTTATCCGCCGTGGTAAAAAAAAACGATTTCCCAACCCCAGGTGGACGGGATAAAAAATCATCCCCGAATAAAGGCGCATTCCCCGTCAGCGGCGGATCATGGATCACGATAGTCTCGCTGGAATTCTCAAACCATACCCGATACCGGAAATTCTGCCGGTGGGTTGCCCCTCCCAGAATCGCAGCAATCTCCATCTGCTTTTGTTCGGGTGTATTCTCCTCGTTCAGAATTGCGTAAACGCCTTCGCCCAGACCCTTCAGCGTATAATCGATATGACGGATTAATGCCTCCTGAAACTCGATATACGCCACGGCAGACAGAACGATAATGATCACTGTTGCCGCCGTCGTGATGAGAATCGATAATTTCCATTTCAGCGGCAGTGGACTCATCCCGGCAGCTCTCCCAGCAGATATCCCTGACCCCGAAGGGTGTGAATCAGCCGATGCGAGGGCCCCGGATCGAATCGCTTCCGAAGCGATGAAATATAGACTTCAATGACGTTGGAAAAATTTTCTTCCTGAAAATCGTAGAGGTGTTCGATCAGTTCCGTTTTCGAAACCACTTCCCCCGACCGCATCGCCAGATATTCCAGCAAACGATATTCCAGCGCAGGCAGCTGTACCCCTTTCCCCTCAAAATAAACCGTGTGGCGGCGGGTATCGATTCGCAGCCCGCCGATATATAGTTCCCCCGACGGCTTCCCATGCGACCGCCGAATCAACGCTCGGCACCGCGCCAGAAGCTCATCCATATCAAACGGCTTGGCCATGTAATCGTCGCTGCCAAGGTCCAGCCCCTCCACCACATCTTCGGGGGCTCCCCGGGCGGTTAAGATTAAAACCGGCGTCTGAATGCCGCGTTCGCGCAGACGGCGAAGAATCTGCAGACCTCCCATTTTCGGCAGCATCAAATCCAGAACAATCAGATCATACGGATTCGTTACTGCCATGTGATGCCCGTCCACCCCGTCCGTGGCAATGTCCACCGCAAACGACATCTCTTCCCGCAGCACCTGCTCGATATTCCGGGCAAGCCGAATCTCATCTTCCACAATCAATACACGCATACTCGGTTCCGGATATCCCGGTAAATCTAATACCAAAATCCATAAGTATATCCCCTGCGTCCACTTACAGCTTCAGGTCCGCCCGTGCGGATAATCACTTGCCCGCCATTATACCCCCGCAACCTGAAGAATACCTGAAGGAAATGTACGGTTCCATCGTCATCGCGTTTCGATACGCTCCGCCCGAAGAGAACAACGTTTTTTCCCCGCGATACAAACTTCATACAGTCCCGGATGCAGCCGCCTGGCTTCCACCGCCTCGCCATCCGCTGTGAACCGGTAATGCGATTGCTCCGGCAGGCAAATCCATAGAACCGGATGCATCCCGGGCTCATAGAACGACAATTCCAGATCGATCCCGTTCTCGTGAACGATTTTCGTATCGATCCACGTATCGAACCCGACGCTCACCGTGCCCGGCTTGAACATCGCATGATACCAGACCAGTACCGGGCACGACAGCCCTCCGAATTGATGCCATCCACCGCCTCGCCGCGTCTGGATCGAAAAATTTTCATAGCAGTTCCATGAGTCTTCCACTTCCTCCTTCCACAGGTTCACTGCCGTCGTCGCGATCCGGTACGCCATGTCGCCCTCTCCCTGATCGAACATCGCCTTCCAGAAAAACCACTGGTGCGGGAACCACACCGTCCCGTTCCAGTACCCGTCTTTGCGGTAGTAGGGTGATGACTGGTCCACCGCCGTCAATCCGATGGACGACCATAATTCCTTCGGCGATTTCAGGTGTGCCAGCATCGCTTGATTCTGTTCCCCACGGCACGTCCCGCCGATGAATGGATACACCCCGTCCATTCCCCTATTGAAGTTCACGCCATTCTCATCCCGCAAAAGTCCTGTCGGATTCCCACCTTCATCGTGCAGAACATATCCGAAATACCCGCTCTCGGCATCCCAGGCATATTCCTCCAGTCCCTTCGTCAGTTCGGCAATATCTTGGTCATACTCAGTGATGTCGGATTCCCGGCCCAGCTTCCGCGCGGCGGTCTTCAGCAGTTTCGCCGTGCGAATCGCATGGGCAGTATTCGCTGCCGGAGCGATTCTCGTTGTCAGCTTTTTCTGATGAACGTACATCTGCGCCGGGTAATCATCCCACCCGCCGGAGTTGTAAAAATAATCCCACGTCCGGATCAGGCCGGATTTCAGGTTCCGCGTGGTCGAGCTTCCGTACCGGCCCGCCAGAAAATCATGGTACTGCTTCATCCGCGGATAAAAATACTCCAGCAGTTCCCTTGACTGCGTCTTGTTCCAAAGCTCGAAAAACTGGTAAATCTGAACCGGCACCGGCGAACCGTGATGGATAAATGCTGATTCGGCTCCCGGCCGGGTAACGTACGTATTTAAAAACTCCGCACAGCGGTTTACATCCAGCTCCGCCAGCCCCAGCCCGATGAATCCCCCGTCCCAGGTGTACAACGACAGCCATAGTTTCCCCGGCTGATAGTGGCGAATAAATTGTCCCTGCGTGTATAGGGGATAACAGACATTGCTCAAAATCGTCGCCGCCATCCGTCTCTGGCTGAACGCGTAGATACTCCCGCAGGGATTCACCGCCAGGAAGTCAACCATTTCCAGACAGGTTTTCACGGTCGATTCATAAGAATTCCCCGCCTGATGAAAGGCCCGAATGCTCGATTCCACTTCCTCTTGCGTTCCCCGGCAAACCAGCGCATCGATAGTCCGCTCGGACTTCGGCCCGACCGGAATCGGCCGAAGCCCCACATTCGTATAATACCCCTGTTTGTCCGCCGGAGCCTTTTTCCCCGCCCAGTACACGTTATCGTTCGACAGATAAATGCCGTTTCGATACGACCCGTCCAGCCCGCTGTGTTCGGAAACGGTCAAAAAATACTCCTCGTAATTCCATGCCAGCCCATAATTCGTTTCACTGACTGGATACTTCTGAATCACGCTTTGTGCGTCCGGAGCGGGTATCGTCTCGGGAATAAAACTCTGCGCCGCCGGCGCAAACGAAACCTCTCCCAGTTTGCTTTGCTCCGCCAATGCAAAACCGTCCAGCAAAAGCTTCGCCCCGCCCGCCGATCGAATCGTCAGCGAATAGCTCCCCGCCGCCAGCTCCTTCTCCAGTTCGACCGGAACCGTAACGAAAGCATGTTTCCCCGTCAGCTCCACCTTCGTGTTGACAATTCCCGAAAGAGCAGCCTCCAGCTTCTTCCCGTCTTCCATCTGATACCGCAGCACGAGTACCCCCTTGGCCATCGCCGGCGCCGAAAACCGATACGTCACCTCGTCCCCCTCATGCTCCCCGAATTCGTTCCCCAGCACCCGTGCATTCACCGCTCCTTCGCATTTCTGCTCTCCCCGAAATGCCCCATCCCGCACCAGATTGTCCCGGGGGTCCGCCCCCGCATGGGGCAGAACCAGTTTCTCGTAGGGCACGCCGTCCACCCACAATCCGCCCTCCGGCAGATGCGCCTCCGCCGGCGCCGGCCCCCCGAACAGATTCATATTCATCAGGTAATTCAGCGTAAGCGACTGCTCCCGGTCCGTCTGGTTGACAAAACGGGTCCTCACCAGCCGGGATGAATCGTCCAACCGGACAAATGACACATCGCAGTAAATCCGATCCTTCCCGTCGATTTCATACCGGTACGAATAATACGAAAGATCGCTGGCCGCCTCCCACGCGTGAAAGGGCCCGTCCAATCGCCTCACATCAGGGATGATCACCCGCCGGTGATCCATGCCCGGCAAAATCGACAGATCGAACCGCATCCCTTTCTGAATATCCGGAATATGCGAAATGCCCGCATACTTGTCCGTATAAGGCCCCCAGTCCGGCAGCCGCAAATCATGCGTATTCCCTAGCTCACGGCTGAATCCATCCTCCAGCGTCTGCTCCGCTGCCGCCCGATGAGCCGTCCCCTGCAAAAAGAATACACACAAAATAAAAATCCGCATCTTCATCCCGGACTCCTTTGCA
>CAZOTP010000164.1:0-7582 GCA_964582655.1 uncultured Pirellulales bacterium
TATGGCTACTGCGTGGATGATGACCCGAAAGAATAAGGCGGAGAAAACTGTTTACGCGGTTCAGTGGAGGGAGCCGAAAACCAACATCACGAAAACCGAAACTATCGGGACCGATCAAGCGTTAGCCAGAGAAAAGCTGGCGGAGCGTCGGCGGGAGCTTCGAGAGGGCCGCTATCACCTTACACAAAGAATTACAATGGCAGACTTCACCAGGAAACATATCGAATCTCTCACCGGCACACTGACGGAGGGCAGCATCAATCTTCACGAAAGAACCTTGCGACAATTCCAAGAAGCTTGCTCTCCGCGATGGGTGAGCGACATTGACGCCGCTATGATTCTGCAATTCCGTTCCAACAGGATCGAGGCCGGATGGAGCGAAGCAACGGTCAATCTGGCGATGCGAACCATGCAGGGGATTTTGGCTAGGGCGGAGATGCTTGGCTATCTTCGGGAGAATCCATTTACGGCATTCAAGGGCGGGCGCCAGCGGTTTTTCCTGAAGGAAGCGGAGCCGGAGCCGAAATACATATCTGATACGGAATTTGCACAGATCGAGCGGGCTTGTCTGGATGCGATGTGGAAGGGGATTTGCGTTGTGGGGTACTTCTGCGGAATGAGACAATCAGAGATCATCAATCTGGAATGGTTAGACGTGGACTTCGAGAGGGGCCTGATTCACGTCAGGAACACCGGGGACAAGCGAACCAAGAGCCGCAGGGATCGGAGTATCAATATGGCGGATCGGGTGCGGAGTGCATTAAAGGCGGTCCAGGCGGCGCAGGCGGAGATGTTGAATGATAAGATGAAGGATAAGGAGGGAAAACCGATCCGGGTGAGGCATGTATTTACGAATCACAAGCTCCAGTGGAAACCGTATCGAAACAACATCAATCGGAATTTTGCGGCGACGGTGAGGCGGGCGAAGCTGGTTGACAGCAACGGCGAACCGCTATACACTATGCATGATTTGCGGCGGAGTTTTGTTACCAATGCTCTCCGTTCAGGAGTGGACCCGAAAACGGTGCAGAAGTTGGCAGGCCATTCCGACATAACGACAACGATGAAATTTTATGCAGGCGTTACCGATGAACATTCCGCAGAGGCGATCCGAAGGATGGAGCGATATTTGGCGCGCGCTTAACAATTTGCCAACATTTGCCATTTTTAGGGGCATTTTTCGAGGTTTTCAAAAACTATAAATTATTGTAAATGAAATACTTACGGGCCTGTAGCTCAGTCGGTAGAGCAGGAGACTCATAATCTCTTGGTCGAAGGTTCGAGTCCTTCCGGGCCCAGTGCCTTACGGTTTTGGACGGATCGTCGTAACGTGTTGGAAGATAATCGGTTAGCACGGATGCAGCCATGTGGAGAATGATTGTAACCCGCCTGCTTCTTTGCCCAGTACTACTGTGGATTATCTATACAATCACGTTTTTGATGGTCATCCAGATTCCCGGTTCCCCGTTTACTTCGGAACATCGATCTTTGAGTCCTGAAATCGAGCGAGCCGTTCTGGCGCGTTACCATGCGGATGACAACTGGCGATTTTACATGGAATATCTTTCAGGTTTGTTCAATCCAATCCAGGCGCTGCGGGGGGAAGGGCCTCTGATCGATCTGGGTCCTTCCTGGCAATACCGGGACTGGGATTGCAATCAGATTGTTCTGGAATCGCTGCCTGTATCCGTGGCTTTGGGTTTAACGGCGATTTTTCTGGCGGTGGTCATTGGGATTCCACTGGGGGCGCTCAGCGCGGTTCGGAAAGGAGGCTGGATCGATTCGTTTTCGCTGGGGCTTGCTTTAATCGGCATCTCACTTCCTACATTCGTAACGGGTACGGCGCTGCTAATCGTCTTCGGCGTTTTTCTGGCGTGGCTGCCGGTGGGCGGCTGGGGGAGCTTGCATCAGCTTTGGCTTCCGGCGATTACTCTGTCGCTGCCCTTTATGGCCTATATTGCCCGACTGATGCGGCTGGGCATGCTCGACGTCCTCCGCAGCGACTATATCCGCACCGCACGGGCGAAAGGACTCAGTGAATTTGCCGTGGTTTGCCGGCACGCGATGAAAAACGCGTTTTTGCCCGTCTTGAGTTTTCTAGGACCTGCACTTGCCGCCGCGTTAACGGGATCCTTTGTCATTGAAAATATTTTCACCATACCCGGGCTGGGGCAGCATTTTGTCGCCGGCATACTCAACCGCGATCGGGGGATGATTTTGGCGACGGTGCTGGTATATTCTGCCGTCATTATCATATTTAATCTTCTGGTGGATCTGGCCTATGCCCTGGTCGATCCCCGCATCGAGCTGGAACCATGACCACCTTGTCCCTGCCAACCACCGCCCGAATGCCATCGCCGCCGGAATCCCTGCTGCGGAAATCCTGGCGTCGATTCTGCGGGAATCGATCCGCTGTGGTATCTCTGCTGCTGCTGACGGGGATTTTGGCGGCGTGTTTTCTGACGCTGGGCGTTTCTTCCGAGCGATATGCAGCGCAGGATCTGGTGATGAACCGCCAGCCGCCCCGGGTTTGGCAGGATTTTGCCCCGTTTGGCTACGATATTCTGGGCCGGAATCTGTTCTGGCGGTGTCTGTTCGGCGGGGTGATCAGCCTGACCATCGGATTGGCCGCGGCGGCGATCTCCGTGTGCCTGGGCACGGTGTGGGGCGGTCTGGCCGGGTGGTACGGCGGCCGCATCGATGCCCTTCTGATGCGGATTGTGGATGTTTTGTATGGACTGCCGTATATTCTTCTGGTAATTTTGCTGAAAATCGCGTTTGAGCCAATGCTGGTTCGCGGATTCGACGCCTGGCTGGGACCTGGGCATGAACGGACTGCCAACATTGTGATTTTATTTGTTGCGATTGGCGCGGTGAGCTGGCTGACGATGGCACGGGTCATTCGCGGTCAGGTGCTTTCGCTGAAATCGCTGCCGTATATCGAGGCGGCACGGGCGATGGGGATGCCGACGCGGCGGATTCTGGTGCGGCATCTGCTGCCGAACCTGGTCAGTCCGATTCTGGTGTATGCGACGCTGACGGTTCCTCAGGCGATTTTGCAGGAATCGTTTTTGAGTTTTCTGGGGATCGGGGTGCAGCCGCCGATTCCGACGTGGGGCAGCCTGGCCGCGGAAGGCGTGAAAGCCGTCAATACCATTGTGAGCTTCTGGTGGCTGGTCGTTTTCCCGTGCGGACTGCTGGGGATAACACTGCTGTGCCTGAATTTCATCGGCGACGGACTGCGGGACGCGTTTGATCCGAAACAGCACTATGCCACAAAAAAATGAACTATAACTTTGGAGCCTTGGTATGAATTCGCGATCCGGGGTATTTCTGTTTTTCCTGTTCCTCTTTCTATCGGTGATTGTGCTTTTGCAAGTTCTTTCCATGAAGCAATCGGATCGATTATATGACCGGATCAATCGCCTGGATGATTCTCTGAAGAACATTTCTGTTTCCTCGCCACCCAAAATTTCCGCATCGGATCACCCTGCAGGTTTCTCCAATGAACTGCCCGGCGATGAAGGCGACTGGCTCGTCTGGAGTCTCGGTGCGGAACCAGCCACGTTAAATCCGATTATCACTCTTTCTGACATGTCCACCCGCTGGATTGCAGAAGGAAACATTTTCGAATCTCTTTTGGAGATTGATTTGGATACTCTGGATCTGCGTCCGATGCTGGCGGAGAAATACTCCGTTTCAGAAGACGGTATGACCCTCTATTTCACTCTTCGAGACGGCATTTGCTTTTCGGACGGAAAGCCTTTGACGGCAGACGATGTTGTTTTCACGTTTCATACGATCAAAAATCCAAACGTGGACGCGGCCAGTCTGGCCAATTATTTCAATGATTTACAAGAGGTGATTCAATTATCCGATCGTGAAATCCAGGTAACGTTGAAACAAAAATACTTCAAGTCCTTGTCCACATTCGGGGGCATGCCGATTCTGCCGAAGCATATCTATGCATTTAAGGATCCGGCGGAATTCAACAAACATCATTCGCCTCCCATTGGGACGGGCCCCTACCTGTTCGAACGATGGGAGGTCGGGCGTAAAGTGGTTTTACAGCGGAATGAAAGGTACTGGCGCAGGAAACCAAAACTGAGAAAGGTTGTATTTCCGTTTATTTTGAATGACGCCGCGGCGATGCAGGCATTTCGGGCCGGAGAAGTGGACTTTATAAGGCCTCTGCCCGAGCAGTTTGCGGATTTGTCAGCCGACAAGGAATTTTCCAGCCAGTTTCAATGTTTGTCTTACTGGACGCCCATGGATGGTTATTTTTATATTGCCTGGAACGAGGATAAGCCGTTTTTCGCAGACCGAAGGGTTCGCCTCGCGATGACCAGCCTGATCAATCGGGAGCAAATCTGCAAAAATTTGCTGAAGGGAGATGCACAGGTTCCTTCGGGACCCTTTTATATTCATGGCAAACAAACGAATCCGGATATCAAACCCTGGCCCTATGATCCCAAGCGAGCGGTACAGCTTCTGGACGAGGCAGGCTGGATCGATCATGATGGAGACGGAATTCGGGATAAAGACGGTGTTCCATTTCGCTTCAAATATATGATTGTAAGCGGCACCTCGCTTCATGAACAGATAGCCAAACTGGTGAAGGATTCTGCGGCCAAACTCGGAATTGATGTAATTCCTGATCCCTTTGAATGGTCCATTTTTATTGATCGCCTGCAAAACCGCCAGTTTGATGCGACCAATCTGGCGTGGTTTGGCGCGGTAGAGGCGGATCCGTACCAGATCTGGCATTCTTCCCAAATCGGCAACAAGGGATCCAATTATGTTGGTTTCTCCAATCCCCAGGCCGATGCTTTGATTGAGGAAGCTCGAAGAACCATGGATGAAAAGCAGCGGAATCCGTTGTATCACAAGTTTCATGAAATCCTTCATCATGAACAGCCTTATACCTTCGTTTATACCCGTCCTTCCCAGCGATTTTTGCACCCGAGATTTAAGAATGTCATTATTCACAAGCTCGGTCTGGATCCGCTGGAATGGTATGTGCCGAAAGAGATGCAGAAATACAAATAATCTCCTGTTTATTTCAGGTTTATGATTACCTATATCATTCGTCGATTGTTTCTGATGATTCCCACGCTGCTGGGTATTACCGTCATGGTATTTGCCATCAGCCGGCTCGCGCCCGGCGATCCGGTCAGTCTGGGTATGGGACCCGAAGCCCAGCTCGACGCCGCCCGCGCCGCCGATGTTCGCAAAGCCCGCATGGCTCTCTACGGACTCGACAAACCTATTCCCGTTCAGTACGTCAAGTGGCTCGGACGGGTGGTCCGGTTTGATTTCGGCGATTCCATCAAGCATCACCGGCCCGTGATCGACCTGATTCAGGAGCGGGTAGTGATTACTCTGACACTGAACCTGATTTCGTTCGCAATTGTGTACGCAATATCGCTGCCTCTGGGGACGCTGGCAGCCGTTCGGCATAAGCGGTTTTTTGACCGGTTCAGTTCCGTAATTCTCTTTATGCTCTGGTCGCTGCCCAGCATGTGGCTGGGCCAGATGCTCATCGGCTATTTCTGCGGTCCCGGATTTGTGAACTGGTTTCCCTCTTCGGGCCTGAGCAGCAATGCCGCGGACCAGTATCCCTTTTTTCCCTGGCTGTGGGATCGCCTGTGGCATCTGGTGTTGCCGGTGATCTGCATGTCGTACGCGGGATTCGCCTATCTGACCAAACAGGTTCGGGCCGGAATGCTCGATACGCTCCGGATGGATTATATCCGCACCGCGCGGGCGAAAGGTCTTCCCGAGCGGATCGTGATTTTTCGCCATGCGTTTCGAAACAGCGTAATTCCCGTGATTACGATTATGGCGACCCTGCTTCCCTCGATGATTGCCGGTTCGGTGATTATCGAGAGTATTTTCAGCATACCGGGGATGGGACTGCTGGCATTCGAGGCGATTACCACCCGTGATTATAATGTGGTGATGGCGGTGGCCACCATCGCCGGCATGCTGAACCTGGTCGGCATGCTGCTGGCGGATATTGCCTACGCCATCGCCGATCCCAGAATCAGTTTTGAAGCCAGCGCATCCTGAGGATTTTTGTGTGATATGAAACCTATACCGCCGCAATCAGAAACCTGGGGTCTTTCCTACGGCCAGCTCGTCCAGCACGAATTTCTGAAAAACAGAATGAATGTCGGATGTTTACTCATTATTATTTTTCTGTTTGTGATTGCCGTGTTCGCTCCGTTTCTCGCCAACGACAAACCTTATGCCATTCGCATCGACGGCCGGTGGCAATTCCCGCTCTTTCAAAATCTGAATGCTACGGATTACAGCGTTCTTGCCGCATCGGCAACCGGATTTCTGCTTTTTTTACAGATTCGTCGAAACGCCAAACATGTGGATCCCTCGATCCGGGGTACGGTGCTGTTCCGTCAGATTGCCGTTTCCGCGGCAGTGTTTCTTGCCGCGGCAGTTTTATTCTATATGATGATGCCGCCCCGGCTCGACGCCACGGATTATCAGGCTATGCTGGCCGACGGCCGCGCCGACAAGGCCTATTTCGCGCCCGTGCCCTATGGCTTCGACCGCACCGATTTAGCCGTTCGAGAACGGCCTCCTTCCCGCGAGCACTGGCTCGGGACGGATGACGTAGGGGCGGATGTTCTGGCACGCTTAATCCACGGCAGCAGAATATCTCTTTCGGTGGGTTTTGTCGCAGTGGGAATCTCGTCTCTGATCGGAGTTTTTGTGGGCGCTATTCTTGGCTATTCCGGAGGAGCCATCGATTATCTTGGCATGCGGCTGATTGAAATCGTCATGGCGATCCCGACGTTTTTCCTGATTATTACCATCGTCGCCTTTTTCCCCCGCAGTCTGCTGAACATCATGATTATCATCGGAATTACAAGCTGGACCGGAGATGCGAGATTTATCCGCGCCGAATTTTTCAAACTTCGAAAGCAGGATTTTGTATCTGCCGCCCGGGCGCTGGGCTTGCCTATGCAAAGCATCTTGTTCCGACATATGCTGCCCAACGGGATGGCTCCCGTTCTGGTGAATGCCACATTCGGTATTGCCGGTGCCATATTTATCGAAGCGGCGCTGAGTTTTCTAGGGTTCGGTGTTGCCCCGCCCACGCCCAGTTGGGGGCAGATGCTAAGCCTGGGGGTTAATGTGTCCGGTCGGTTTCTGTGGTGGCTTACCCTGTTCCCCGGGCTTGCCATCTTCCTGACTGTGTTAGCTTATAACCTGGTGGGCGAAGGGCTTCGCGACGCCATTGATCCGCGATTGAGGAAAGCGCCATGATGGATGCAAATACCCGTGTATTGGCGGTAAATAATCTCTTTGTAACCTTTCATACGGAAGACGGATTGGTTCGCGCTGTGCAGGATGTCAGCTTTGCGATTACACGCGGTAAGACGCTGGCGCTGGTGGGGGAATCGGGGTGCGGCAAAAGCGTGACGTCGCTGGCGATTATGCGTTTGATTCCCGATCCGCCGGGCAAAATCGCCGCCGGGCAGATATATCTTGACGGAAAAAATCTGCTCGAATTGCCGGAAAAGCAGATGCGGTCCATTCGCGGCAACGAGATTGCGAT
>CAZOTP010000165.1:0-7574 GCA_964582655.1 uncultured Pirellulales bacterium
ATTTTGCCGCCCTTTCCCATCCCGCCACTCGCCACAAGCCACTCTCTTCCCACTCGCCACAAGCCACGCATCACTCTTTTTCCTTTCACACCGTTCGCACCTTCCTCACCTTGAGGCGGAAGCCTCCACGCCTTGAGGCCTCGCCTCCGCCTCCATTTCCATTTGTTTCTAAATCTCCGCCTCCTTTATACTTGACGTTATTATAACCCACTCGTACAATGTATGTGGAAATTGCCGACCATAGAATAATTTGGAGCCTGCCCGGTTGCATAACTGCTCGTTAGACAACGAGTTAACCCCCCGACAATGGACGGTGTGACAACCGGCTGTTGTGTACGCCAACCCTGATTTTCAGCCGTTGCGTTGGAATTATAAGTCACTGATTTTGGAGCCTTTATGGCCAGATCACGAAAGAAGCTTGGCGATATCCTCCTGGCCTGGGGAGTGATCGACAAGAAAAACCTCGAAAAAGCCATTGAACAAGCCAAATCCTCCTACCGAAGACTCGGCGAAGTCCTTATAGAAACAGGACTTGTGGAAGAAGAACAAGTCACGAAAGCCCTCGCCACTCAGTTTGATCTCGAATACATCGATCTCGATCATCACGTCGTCGATATTCAATCCTTAGACCTTATGCCCGATGAACTTATACGAAGACATCTGGTCCTCCCCATGGGGAAGGAAAATGGCAAACTCAAACTCATCATCCACGATCCCCTCGATCTGGATACGATGGACCTGCTCCGCTTCCGCCTGAACACCGAATTGGAATGCTCCCTCGCCAGTAAGTCCAAGATTAAGAGGTACATAGATACGTTCATGGACAAACTCGGCTCCTCCATCGATGCCACGGTGGAAGACCTTCATGCCTCCATTGACGCCTCCATCGATGTCGAAGCTATTGATTCTGAAAAGGTTACAGACGATTCCGCGCCGATCATCAAACTGATTAACAAGCTCATCGATGAAGCCTGCAAACTTCGGGCATCGGATATTCACGTCGAGCCGATGGCAGACCGCGTCCGCGTGCGGTACCGAATCGATGGCGTTTGCGTCGAGCGGGACAATATTCCAAAACGTTTGCAAAACGTTGTCATGACGCGTTTTAAAATCATGTCCGGAATGGATATCGCCGAGAAGCGGGTCCCCCAGGACGGCCGTATTAAAAAAATCGTCTCCGGTACCGCTATCGACTTCCGCGTAAGCTGTTTGCCGGGGTATCACGGTCCGAGCATGGTGCTTCGTATTTTGCGACCCGATTCCGTACGGATCGGTATTCGCGCTCTGGGGTTCCAGGAAGATGATTATCAGACTTTCCAGAAGATCATCAAACGGCCCAACGGGATTTTTCTGGTTCCAGGGCCTACCGGATCGGGCAAAACGACGACGCTATATGCGGCGCTGCAGGAGCTGAACCGGCCGGACAAGAAAATCATTACGGCCGAAGATCCTGTGGAATATAACTTTACAGGAATGAACCAGTGTCAGGTTCGAACGGAAATCGGCTTTACGTTTGCATCGATTCTGCGGGCCATGCTGCGTCAGGCGCCGAACATCATTCTGGTCGGTGAAATTCGAGACTTAGAGGTGGCGGATATTGCAATTCAGGCGTCCCTGACCGGACACCTGGTATTTAGTACATTGCACACAAATGACGCTCCTAGCGCGATTACGCGTTTGATCGATATGGGCGTGAAGCCGTTTTTGGTCGCCAGCGCCATTCAGGCGATCATGGCACAGCGTCTGATACGAACCATCTGCGTCGAATGCCGGGAAGAAGATCACAATGTGGACCCGAAACTTCTGACGCTGCTGGGTCTGAAACCGGAAGATCTCAAGACGAAGAAATTTTATCGGGGCAAAGGCTGTTCCCGCTGTCATGGGACGGGGTACCGGGGCCGTATCGGAGCGTTCGAAATGATGCAGTTGAACGCGGAGATCCGGGAGATGGCGTTTAACCGGGCCCCCACCTCCAAAATCCGGCATGTGGCCCTGGCCAGCGGGATGCGGTCGCTGATGGATGACGGGATCATGAAGGCACTGAGCGGATCCACGACGCTGGAAGAAATCGTAAAGATCGCCCAGGCGGAGTAATGCAAAAGGAATAATTCGGAACGGTTATCGCATTGATGCAGGAGTTTTAAACCACAGGAAACGTTATGGCAACCATCCATATTGATCGAATTCTGGAAACGTGTATCAAGCAGGGAGCGTCGGATATCCACATCGTGGTCGGCAGGCCTCCGGTGCTGCGGCTGCACGGAGGTTTGCGGAGCCTGGAAACCAAGGTCCTGGATTCGGATGACACGGTGGCGCTGATGAAAAGCATCACGCCAGACCGGAATCAGCAGGAACTGCAGGAGGAAGGCTCCACGGACTTCGGATTTGCATTCGGGGATATGGGTCGGTTCCGCGTATCGGTCTTTCGTCAGAGAGGGAATTTGAGCATCGTGCTGCGTTTGATTCCGAATGAATTTTTCACGTTCGAGCAGATCGGTCTGCCAAAAATCATCTCGTCGCTGTGCGAACTGCCTCAGGGGCTATTTCTGGTGACCGGGCCCACCGGGTCAGGAAAAACGACCACGCTGGGCAGCATGATCAACTGGACCAATGAGAATTTCGATGAGCACATCATCACGGTGGAAGACCCGATTGAATACTACCATCAGCACAAGAAAGCGATTGTAAATCAGCGTGAGGTGGGGATTGACGTACCCAGCTTTGCGGAGGCTCTTCGCCGATCCTTGCGTCAGGACCCGGATGTGATTCTGGTGGGCGAATTGCGAGACTTGGAGACGATTGAGGCAGCGATTACAGCGGCGGAAACGGGCCACCTGGTGTATGGAACGCTGCATACAACGGGGTGCCAGGGAACAATTACGCGTATCATCGATGCGTTCCCGGTCAACCAGCAGGAGCAGATTCGGGTGCAGCTTTCGACGAATCTGAAGGCGGTGCTCAGCCAGACGCTTTGCCGCAAAGTGGGCGGGAAAGGGCGAGTGGCGGCGTATGAATTCATGGTGATTACGCCGGCGATCGCGAATCTGATCCGGGAAAACAAGACGTACCGGATCAATTCGGCGATTCAGACGGGCAAAAAGTACGGGATGCAGCTGATGGACGACCATTTGTGGGACTTGTACAGCCGCGGGGTCATCAGCGAGGAAGAGATGCTGAATCACGCGCGGATGCGGGATGCGCTGGAGGACAAGCTGGCGGAAAAGAAAGGGATCCCCCGCCAGAAGAAGGAGGATCTGGAAATCGCGTAGGGAACGGTCCGAGAGGCGTGGAGTGGGCGAAGCGGCCTGAGGGCCGTATAATCGGATAGAGCAAAGGAACGCAAGATGCCCGAATACCCACCCATAGAACAACTGAAAGGCCGGCCGCTGGGGCGCGTGCTGATCAAGATGGGTCTTCTGACCCGGGAGAAGGTTCACAACGCGTTAAACGTCCAGAAAGAATCCCCCACGACGGTTCCGATCGGACAGATTCTGATCGACCTGGGGTATATCAAGCCGGACCAGCTCAAGCTGGCGCTGGCGTTTCAACTGGGAATGCCGTACATCAGTCTGGAGACGGTGGATATCCCGGAGGAGGTCATCAAGCAGATCAACAGCCAGATGGCGATGGCGTACCGGGTGCTGCCGGTGGAGTACAACGCGGCAAAACATGAACTGACCGTGGCGCTGGATTCGGCGGACAATTTCCGGGCCACGGACGATCTCCGCACCCTGCTGGGATTCAATATCAAAGCGATGATTACCGACGCCGAGGCGTTGGAAAAAGCGCTGGCGCGGTATTACAAGGTGGAGTCGGCGGAAAGCATCAATGAACTGATCGGGGAACTGGAGGAGGATAAATTTCTGGAGGAGTTCAAGGACCGCGGGGAGAGCATCGATCTGACGGAACTTCGGGAGCTGGCGGATTCGAATCCGGTGAAAAAGCTGCTGAACCTGGTTCTTTTGCAGGCGATCCGGGACAAGGCGTCGGACGTGCATTTCGAGCCGTTCGAAGATGAATTCAAGATGCGGTATCGCGTGGACGGGGTGCTGTACGAAATGGTTCCGCCTCCCCGTCATATCGCGGTGGCCATCAGCTCGCGTATCAAGGTTATGGCGAATCTAGACATCGCGGAACGGCGGCTGCCCCAGGACGGGCGCATTCCGCTGGTGGTGGCGGGGAATCCGGTGGACCTGCGCGTATCGGTTCTTCCGACGATGTTCGGGGAAAGCGTGGTGCTTCGTATTCTGGACCGGACGCAGGTGCAGCTGGACATCGACCGGCTTGGGATGCGTCGCGACGATACGGAGCTGTTCCGCCGGCTGTGCAACAAGCCCAACGGCATCATCATTGTAACGGGGCCGACAGGATCGGGCAAAACGACGACGCTGTATTCAGCGCTGAATGAGCTGAATACGATCGACTCGAAGCTGATTACGACGGAAGACCCGGTGGAATACGATCTGGACGGGATTATCCAGGTCCAGATCCGGCCGGAAATCGGCCTGACTTTTGCACGGTGTCTTCGCAGCATTCTCCGTCAGGACCCGGACATCTGCATGGTGGGGGAAATCCGCGACCTGGAAACAGCAAAAATCGCAGTGGAGGCATCGTTGACAGGGCACCTGGTCTTTACCACGCTGCACACCAACGATGCGCCGTCGTCGATCGCGCGTCTTCTGGATCTTGGCGTGGAGCCGTTTTTGATTACCGCAACGCTGGAAGGGATCGTGGCCCAGCGGCTGGTGCGGAAAATCTGCACCAACTGCAAGACGCGATTTCAGCCCACGGAAGAGATGCTCATGGAGCTGTCGCTAACGCCGGAGATGGTGGGAAACCGGCAGTTTTTCTACGGGAAGGGATGCGAATACTGCAACAACACGGGGTACAAAGGCCGGATGGGGATTTACGAAATCATGACGCTGGACGAGGAGCTTCGGGAGGGGATCATGCGGCGCGATTCCTCCAGCCTGCTGCGCGAGATGTCGATCAAGAAAGGGATGCGGACGCTGCGGGATTCGGGAATACTGGGAATTTACGACGGAACGACCACCATCGAGGAAGTGGTGAAGGAAACCATTTACGAGGAATAACGGTTATCCTGGGATGCGAGAACAGATATGGCTACCTATCAATATGAAGCAATGAACGCACAGGGACAGGAAGTGAAGGATGAGATTGATGCGCTGAGCACGGAAGAGGCGATCAGCAAAATCCGGAACATGGGGTATTTCCCGACGAAGATCAAGGAGAAAGGCGCCCGCAAGGGGGGCGGGAAGAAAGGGGCGGCACCGTCGCCGGGAGCCAAGGCAAAGCGCAAACCGGGATCCTGGCGAAAAGTGAAGGTGAAGAAGCTGTGCCAGTTTACACGGCAATTGAGCACGCTGCAGGACGCGGGGCTTCCGATTCTGCGTTCGCTCCGCATTCTGGAACAGCAGCAAAAAGGAGGGACCCTGAAGCATGTGTGCCGTTCGGTGGCGGATGACGTGGAATCCGGGTCCACCCTTTCCGAGGCGATGGCCAAGTATCCCAAGGCGTTCAACAGGCTGTACACGAACATGGTGGCGGCGGGCGAGGCGGGCGGCGTGCTGGATCTGATTCTGCACCGTCTGGCGGAAGTCATGGTAAAGGGGGAGCAGCTGAAAGCGAAGATCAAAGGCCCAATGCTTTCCCCGATCGCGGTGCTGACGATCGCGTTTGCGATCGTGTTCGGAATCATGACGATCGTGGTGCCGAAATTCAAGACGATCTTCGCGGACATGGACATGGAGCTGCCGGCGGTGACGCAGGCTTTGCTGGACTTCTCGGACTGGCTGATCAAGAAATGGGGGATTGTGTGGATCCTCGGTACGATTCCCGCGATCATTCTTCTAACGCGAATCATCCGGCTGCACCAGATGGGCCGATTCATCCTGGACACCATTACGCTGAAAGTTCCCATCATGGGGGCGATTGTGGGAAAAAGCTCGATTGCGCGCTTCGCCCGGACGCTGGGGACGCTGATCAGCGCGGGCGTGCCGATTCTGGACGCGCTAACCATTACGCGGGACACGACCGGCAACGAGGTGTACCGCAAGGCGCTGAACAGCGTGCACGACAACATCCGCCGCGGCGAGACGTTCGCCGAACCGCTTCGCAAGGCGCGGGTGTGCGATGTTCTGGTGAGCAACATGATCGACGTGGGCGAGGAAACGGGGGAACTGGACAAAATGCTAATCAAGGTGGCGGACACCTACGATGAAGAGGTGGATGTGCTGGTGGCGGGTCTGGTGGCATTGATGGAGCCGATTCTGGTGATTTTCCTGGGGGGCATCTGCGGTTTTATCGTCATCGCGCTGTTCATGCCGATGGTGAAGATGATATCGAGTTTCGGAGGCTAACGTGCGGAACATACCGAACAGAAACGAGGGCGCCATGAAAACAAAACGATGCGGATCGGAACGAAATGCGGGCGGGTTTACGCTGGTGGAACTGCTGGTGGTGATCGGAATCATCGGGATTCTGCTGAGCATCCTGGTGCCGACGGTGAACGTGGCCATTGTCCATTCCAAAAACACCTCCATGCGCGCGACACTCCACGCGATTGCCATGGGGCTGGACCAGTTCCGCAACGATTTCGGAAGTTACCCGGAGTCGGACCCGACGGTTCTGTTCGCCATCGATTCCAGCCTGCCGTATCGGGGAACTCACTTAACTCAGCATACCAGCTTTCTCAATACCGGCGCCCACCTTCTGGCGGAAGCCATGGTCGGCGAAGACAATCTGGGATACAACTCCAATCATGGATATTATATCAATAACGACGGCATTCCCTCGGACCACAGCGGCAATCCGGTCAAGCGGTGGGGACCGTACGTATCGGTGGAGAATATGAAAATCGGCACGATGCCTCAAGCCTTCGAAACCCTCGATACCAGCAAGCTTCTCTTTCCCGATTTGCTGGATGAACGGGTCTGGGAAAACAACATGAACTCGGTGCTATTGGATACCTTTAATTCCGCAAAGCCTCTGCCGATTGTTTACTTCAAAGCCAATTCCCGCGGGCGTTCGATCACCCCGAACAATGCCAATCCCGGCATTTACAACTTCGCGGATAACGAAAGGATTCTCTCTCCCTTTGGAATGGCATCGCCGTTGAACATCGATCAGTATCCAGATGTCTCAGCGCTGCCAACCAGTCCCACGGAATGGAATTACGGCGGGTACAAACATACTCTTCTGCAATGTTTTCCGTATTATATCTGGGATCACAAATCGGAGGGGATGACTCCCTGGCTCAAGGGTCAGTGGGCGGCGCGGCCTTACAATCCGGATACGTTTATCCTGATGACCGCCGGGCATGACGGAATATACGGCACGGAAGACGACATCTGCAATTTTGAACTCCGCAAATAAGGACGGCTGCACGCATGAAACGCAAACCACGAACACAAATCCTCGTTCGGAAGGCCTTTACGCTGGTGGAAGTGCTGGTGGTGATGGGCATCGCGGCGATTCTGCTGGCGGTGATGGTGAAGGTGGCCGGGGCGGGAGTCACCAACACGAAAAGCAACAACACCAAAAGCACCAGCAAG
>CAZOTP010000166.1:0-7536 GCA_964582655.1 uncultured Pirellulales bacterium
ATAGAGGCCCTCCCGCGCGCGGGTTTTAATTTTTTATGTCAGTTTCAGCCAATCGTCGATTCCCCCCAGAGCGCCCAGCCAGAGCATCAGCACCAGCCCTTTCGTCACCAGCGGATTCTTCAAATTGGCCCACAGCAGGGTACTGACGAACACGCCGGCCAGGATCAACAGGCCGCCCATCGTGGGGGTGTTCGACTTGTTCCGCGTCATCTCATTCAGCGTCGCGTGGTTGAACTCAGGAATATCGCCTACTTTGTTTCGAATCAGCCACCGAATCACACGAGGCCCCCAGTACAGGCCGATGAACAGGCTTGTCAAAATTGCCAGCAGCGCCCGAAGGGCCACGCTTTCCCATGCGTAAAAGTGAAGCTTGCTCTGAAAAAACTCCCGATACGTTTCAAATAGGTAAAAAAGCATAGGTCTGTCTTATCGCTCGATGTCATCCTGATTGGGCTGTACCCGGGACCGGGATCGGGACATATTCATTCTTATCCTTTCGGCGGCGTTACGGTTTCAGCGCGTCATACGAGGGATTGGGGCGGCGCGCGGCCGGTTCCCCGATGGACTGCGTCTCTCCCATCCGAATCACCCGCGGCATTCCCGTCCGAAACGAACGCCGGCCCCGAAATCGGCTCAAAGACTCCACCACCTTTTCCATCTGCATCGCGCGCGAGCCCTTCACCAGGATCACATCCCCTTCGAAAATCATGCTTTTGATCAGGCGAGCCAGGCGTTTGCTGGTAATGCTCCGCTGCACCTGCCCGCGAGGCATTCCCGATTCAATCGCCGTGATGGCCGTGATCGCCGCATGAGGCCCCACCGCGAAAAGGATATCCACATTGCTGGCCGCGACCTTCCGGCCCAACTCCATATGCGCCTGCTCCGCCGCCTCGCCCAATTCGTACATATCGCCCACCACCAACACGCGGCGCATCGCCTTTTTGTGGCTGCACAGCTCCTGCAGGGCCATCCGCATGCTGCTGGGATTGGCGTTGTAGCAGTCGTCGATAATCGTGATCCCGTTGACGGAAAGATATTCCATGCGATGCTTGGCGCCTTTGAAATCCGTCATCGCGGCGGCGAATTCCCGGCTGGTCAGTCCCATGCGGCGGACCACCGCCAGAGCCGCCAGCGCGTTTTCCACATTGTGAATTCCGCCCACCGGAATCACGATTTCGGTGTGATCGCTGATTTCGAACCGCACCTTCCCCGGCTCCTGGATCACGTGGAATCCCCGGACATCCATATCTTCCTCCAGCCCGAACGTAATGACATGGCGCCCCAGCGCCCGCACGCGATCCAGCGTCCCCGGATGGCTGGCTCCGCAGACCAGCACGCCCCGCTCCTTCAACCCCGCCGAGATCGACACTTTTTCCACGCTCACGCCGTCCACGCTACCCAGTTTTTCAAGGTGAGACGCCCCCACATGCGTAATCACCGCGATATCCGGCTCAGCGATGCGCGACAGCGTCGCGATCTCCCCCGGCGCGTTGGTGCCCATCTCCACCACGGCGAATTCGTGCTCCGGCTCAATCCCCAGAAGCGTGAGGGGCACCCCGATCTGATTGTTGTAATTGTTCGGGGAGCGGTGTCCTTTTTTGTATTTGCTCAAGGCATGATAAATCATCTCCCGCGTCGTCGTTTTACCTGCGCTGCCGGTCACCGCGATGACGGTCACGCGATGCCCCAGGCTCCGCCGGTAAAACCGCGCCAAATCCCCCAGCGCCGCAACTGCATCCCCCACCTTCATCACGCATACTCCTCTGGCGGCCCAGTCTTCCGGAATCGGGATATTCCGATCCATCAAAACGGCCCGCGCCCCGGCGGCAATCGCGTCCGCGATAAAGTCATGCCCGTCAAACCGTTCGCCGCGCAGCGCCACGAACAAACTGTTCGGAGGCACATTCCGCGAGTCGGTCGTAACCGACGTCACCAATCCTTTTTCCACACTGGTCTTCAATTCCCCGCGCACCGCTTGCTTGATCTCTTCCAGTAACAACGGTTTCATGCCGTTTCTCCTGCAAAACACCGTTTTTGCGTCTGAAGGGCCCTTACAGATTCCCCCGGCTTCCAGTCCTGCAACAGTTCTCTTGCGACGTGACGATCGTCAAATTTCCGGCGTTCGCTGCCGACAATCTGATAGTCTTCATGCCCTTTCCCGGCAATCAGCACCACATCCCCCGACTGCGCCGAGGCAATCGCCCGTTCGATCGCCCGACGGCGGTCCTCCACCAGTTCCACGCGGCCCGCCGCACCATCGCTGAATCCCCGGCGAATATCCGAAAAAATCTGCTCGGGGGACTCCGTCCGCGGATTGTCGCTGGTGACAACCATGAAGTCGGCCATTTCCTCGGCCGCCCGCGCCATGCGGGGCCTTTTGGTCCGGTCGCGGTCGCCCCCGCACCCAAACACCAGAATCAACCGGCGCGGCTCCAGGCTCCGCAGCGTGCCCAGCACGTTCCGCAGCGCATCGTCGGTATGGGCATAATCCACAAATACCGCCGGTTCTCCTCCGGGATTTACCCGTTCCAGACGACCGGGAACTCCCTCAAATTCCTCCAGGGCCTGAACCATGCTTTCCAGCGTCACCCCCGCGCTCCACGCCAGCCCCGCCGCCGCCAGGATGTTGCTGACATTATGCCGCCCCACCAGATGCGTTCGAACCTTCGCCGACTGCCCTTCGATTCGAAGTTCCAGTTGCGTTCCCCAGAATCCCATCTGTTCGATCCGGCCGGAAATCGACGGATTTTTTGCGTCCGGCAAAATTCCGTACCGCATCACCCGCCCCGGCGTGTTCGCCGCGAGCTTCTCCGACGAAACGTCCTCTCCGTTCAAAATCGCATAGGACTCGGCCGACAATTCCCGGAATAACCGGCTCTTCGCGTGTAGATAGGCCTCCGTCGTCCCGTGGTAATCCAGATGGTCTCCCGTCAGATTGGTAAACGCCGCCGCCCGGAAGCGAATTCCCGCCGTCCGTCTCTGATCCAGCCCGTGGCTGGAACACTCCATCATCATCGCTTTGAGGCCGTTGTC
Source organism: uncultured Pirellulales bacterium (assembly GCA_964582655.1). GTDB lineage: Bacteria > Planctomycetota > Phycisphaerae > Sedimentisphaerales > SM23-30 > CAZOTP01. Next base: position 3,034 of record CAZOTP010000166.1, read on the forward strand.
CCGCATGCGCCCCATCATCTCGGCCAGCCGCAGCGAATCCGGTGTGGTGTTGTCCGCCGCCATTCGGCAGTCTCCCACATCGTATTCCACGGTGCCGATCATGCCACAGCGCATTCCCGCGGTATTCAGGATCATTCGCGTCAGATACGCCGTCGTGGTTTTTCCGTTCGTCCCCGTGACGCCCAGGCAGAGCAGCGAATCCCGCGGGTATCGGTAGGCCGCCTGCGCCAGCTCTCCCATCGCCTGGGATGTGTCCGGCACCAAGACGACCTCCACGGTCGCCGGGGCCTCCACGGCCCGTTCCGCCAGAATCCATTTGGCCCCTCGTCGAATGGCCTCGCCCGCATACGCATGCCCATCCTGATGAGTCCCCCGAATCGCCACGAACACATCGCCGGGTTTCACCTTGCGGCTGTCCGAGCATACAGAGACCCCGGCCACGGATGAAAGTCCATGTTCCCAGCGGGATTGAAACCAATCGATCAGGTCTGAAAACTCCATCAGCGACCTTCTTTCCTGTCCGGCCGATCATCCATGACCGCCATATTCCTTGGGCGACGCACGTATTATAATCCATCCGAGGGAAATTGCAAATTTTCCCGGATTTGTTTGGTTTTTTCCGCGTTTTCGGCCGACATGCCGGGCGGAACCTGCAAATACGCCAGGGTCTGCCGGACGATTTCCCGCACCGCCGGCGCCGCGACACGACCGCCCGTATATCCCAGCCCCAGCCGCCGGTCCGGCTCCCGAACCATGACCAGCACGCAAATTCGAGGGTTTTCTACCGGCGCCCCGCCTACAAACGAGCTGATATACTTGTTTGGCTCATATCCCCGGCCGTCTTTCAGGGCAATCTGCGCCGTTCCGGTTTTGCCGAAAATCCGATACTCTTCCAGGTAGGCCCCATGCGCCGTACCCCCTTTCTTTTCCACCACACCCGCCAGCGCCTCCCGCAGTAAATCCCGCGAAATCTTCTCCGAAATCACGCGATTTTCGGCATCCTCCACCCCGCCGACATTTACATATCCGCCCGAGGCCGTCCGCGGATGGAGAAAATCGCAGATGACTTCACTCCCGTCCGGCGACAAGATTCCCTTGGTCACCCTCGGCGTAACCTTTTTTCCCCCGTTGGCCAGGATGCAAAATCCCCGAACGAGCTGAATCGGCGTCACGGAAATCCCCTGCCCGAATCCCACGCACGTCAGTGTGTACATTTTGTCGTTCCACTGGCTCAGGGGGCGCATGATCCCTTCCCCTTCGCCGGGCAGATCAATTCCTGTTTTTTGGCCAAACCCGAATTTCCGAAGCATTCCGTGAAAATAGGGCTTGCCCATTTTCTGGGCCATCTTTGCCGAGCCGATATTGCTCGAATAAATCAGGATATCCGCCACGCTGATGCGGCCGAAATAGTGTTTGTATTCGTGGACGGCCCCGAATCCCGGGCCGTTGTACACCCCTTCCTCACAGTCGATGATCGTCTGAAGGGTCACAAATTTCCCTTCCAAAGCCGATGCCGCCGTGAAGGGCTTGAACGTGCTGCCCGGCTCGATCGGGTCCGTCAGCGCCCGATTTCGCCGGATATCCGCCGGGGTTTCCCGCACCCGGTTCGGATCAAATCCGGGCCAGTTCGCCATCGCGAGAATTTCTCCCGTCTTCGGATCCATCACAATCCCCAGCGCCGACTTCGCGCGGAATTTCTCCACGGTCTTCCGCAGTTCCTCCTGCACGATATTTTGAATCACCGAATCCAGCGTCAGAACCACGATATGCCCGTCCTTCGCCGGTTCGCACACCCCTTGCGCCCCGATCGGCCGTCGCAGCGAATCGCTCCGTAGCAACCACTTGCCCGCCTGCGGCGCCAGATAGGTGTCATACATCCATTCCACCCCTTCCAGTCCCGCTCCGTCGATATCCGTGCTGCCCAGCACATGCCCGGCCGTCTGGCCCATCGGATAATCCCGCCGGAATTCCGTTTCCACCAGAACCCCCCGAATCTTCAAACCGCGCACGTCAGGGGCCGGCGCGTCCCCGCCATCCCGCTGCACCCCCCAAAACCGCTTGTCCTGGCGAGCCAGAATATCCTGATAAAGCGAATCCCCCGGCAGATCCAGAATCGCGGACAGTTGGCGCGCCGTCTCCTGGGCGTCCGCCAGGACCGACGGATCCAGTCGAACCGAATAAATTTTCCGGCTCACCGCCATCACCCGGCCCTCCCGATCCACAATCGTGCCCCGCCGCGCCGTCTGCGGAATAATTTTCAACTGCTGTCGCTCCGCCCGTTCCCGGTACCGCTGGCTCTCCAGCAGCTGCAATTGCGCGCAGCGCACCAGGACGCCCGCCATCAGCACAATCAGCAGCGACAACACCGCACCCGACCACCCGATTTCTCGCCTTGACGATCTCATAATTCCATCCATCGAAGCCCGGACCGGCTTGTTCGTACGATTCTCTTGCCCTCCTCTCCTCCGCCGCTTTCGGCTCTCGGGCAAATTGTCCGCCCTAGAAAAAAACAACCTCTTGACGCCGCGGACAGGAGGTTGCATGCACACCGATCTCCGGCACCGACACCGCTTTAGCGCATCGGATTCACCTTGCCGGTCTCGTTCTTCACAACCTTGCTCTTCTCCTCCACCAGCGGCGCCCCCGGCAGCCGAACCTGAATCCCCATCCGTTCCACCTTCTGCTGCAGTTCCCCCGGCGTGCCCAGATACCGCGTCAGCGCAATCTGCTGCTGATAAATCTCCTGCCGAAGCTGCTGTTCCCGCTCGGCCCGGCGCGTGAACTCATATATGCTTCGAAGATGATGGGTCCGCAAATGGACCATCGTCATCCCCAGCAGCATGGCCAAAAGAAATAGATATAATATTCGCTTGATGTCAATCACTCCGTCGTGTCGCGTTTCTCGGCGAATCCATCCTTCCCCGGGTCCAGGGGAAGGCTCCGCGCCGCCAGTCCTCACTGGGCGGGCAGAATCAGCTTCATCCCCGCCGATACGCCTTTTCCGTTCTTCAGCGTCTTGGCATTTAATTTCTCAATTTCTTTGTATCGCGATCCGTTTCCCAGCTCTTTCTGGGCAATCTTCCACAACGAATCTTTTTCTTTCACCACATATGTCCGCGTCGAAGAAGCCGGCTTGCTCGATTCGGCCGGTTTCGCCGTATCCGCCGGCTTGGCGGCAGACGCCAGGGACGGCGCGTCGCTCCTGGGAAGATCCGGAATCGTCAGTTTTTGACCAATCCAGAGGTCATCCGCCGATTTCATATTGTCCTTGTTCGCGGCATAAATCCGATCGATATTCGATTTCTTTTTTCCTTCCTCCGTTCCGTACATCTTCTGGGCAATAGTTGTCAGGCTGTCTCCCTGTTTCACATCATAGACCTTTCCCGCCCTGGGATTGACGACCACCTGGGCGCCGTGCAGAATCGAGGCAGAGGGAACCGGCGTTGTCACCTGTTCCAGCGCCCGATCGATCGCCCCGCTGGGCGGTTCCACCACCACGGGCGCCGCCGCGGGCGCAGGTTCCCGCACAGGCTGGGAGTCGGCCGGAGCTTCCGCCGCCGTCGTCAGAACCGCCGGAACCGTCGCGGGCGTCTCCGCACCGGCCGACGGACTCGATATGTTCGTGCTGGGCAATACCTGCACATACCGGGGCTGGCTTTCCGGGTTCGCCGCCGGAGCCGGTGTCTGGGCAGGCAGAGTCGCGGCCTGGCCCGGATCTGACAGCTTATTCACCGCCACCGATAAATTCACCACATCCGAAAGCGGATTTTCCGCCGGTTTTTCGGCGTATGTCTCCGTCAATCCGGTTTCCACCATTTCGCTCTGTCCGCTCTGGTGGATTCCCCGAAGCACCATCGCGATCGCCACAATAAACACCAATCCCAGCAACAATCCAACTTTCGCTTCCCTGGTCATGTTCGTTCTTCCTTGAATCGATTTTGATTCGTGTTCCTGAATCCTGTTCTATTCCTTACATCGATACCATGTCGATTTGTCGTTCGATCTTCATATCCGCCTGGCGATTCGCAGCTTCGCGCTGCGGCTCCGCGGATTCTCGCGCCGCTCTTCGTCCTCCGCCACCAGAGGCTTCTTCGTCACAATCGCGTACTCGCCGTTCTGACGGCGCCTCTGAAAATCATGCTTCACAATCCGGTCCTCCAGGCTGTGAAAGCTGATGACCGCAATCGATCCGCCGGGCGCCAGCCGCTGAGCCGCAATCGTCAGAAGCCGCTCCAGCTGCCCCAGTTCGTCATTCACCGCAATCCGCAGGGCCTGAAACGTCCGCGTCGCCGGATGGATCCGGTCCCGGTGCCCCTCCCCGCGAATCCCCAGCGACCGCAAAATCACATCCCGAAGCTCCGCCGTACGTTCCAGCCGCTTTTTGCGCCGCGTCTGGGCAATTCCTCTGGCGATCCGCCGGCTGAACCGCTCTTCACCATAGCGCCAGATCAGATCCGCCAGCTCCTCCTCCGGCAGTCCGTTCACCAGATCCGCCGCCGTCGT
>CAZOTP010000167.1:0-6922 GCA_964582655.1 uncultured Pirellulales bacterium
AAAAAACTTGAAAGAAATACATGGTATAGAAAACATTCTGGTACAGATAATCTTACCTCCAAATTTCTGTCAAATCCAATGTATTCTTAGGCCGAGAAGTTCAGGGCCAGAAGGCGGCGAAGGCGGAGAGAATCAGCAGGGTAAAACCAATGAGGAGCTTGGTGGCAGTGCCCAGCAGCGAGCCTTTGGAGGCGGACAAGCCGATTTTGACAGCGTGGTCTTTGTCGCGGCCGCCGGCTCGCTCGGCAAGGAACGAACCAAAGCCCGCTCCCGTTGCCGCGCCAAAAATGGTGCCCACCAGCGGAATGGGGATGAGGAACGTGCCCAGCACAGCGCCCGGCAAACCCCCGCACAGTGCGCCGAGGGAGCCCCGCCATCCTGCGCCGGCTTTTTTCGCGCCGGTCATACCGGCAAAAAATTCAACCAGCTCGCCCGTCAGAGCCAAAATTCCCATCGCCGCGAGCGTATAGGCGGAAAACAGATGATGATCCTTCTGCCACCAGGCGAACGCGCAGGTCGTAATCACGATGAGCCAGTTCCCCGGCAGTCCCAAAAAGACCAGCAGGAACCAGAACAGGTTCAAAAGAATCAGGGCTATAATAAACAGGTAGATCATCGTCAATCCATGTGGAATACTTCGCGGGTGGAGCTCCACCACTCGCCTTCCTTCCGGGTGGGCAGAGGCTGCTGGAGCGGTTCGCAGTATTTCCACCAGGCGCGGGTCACATCGTCCGCGACGCCTTTCATATCCGCGTCGAAGTCGTTTCCGACATATTCAAAATAGCTGAACAGCAGGTAGCGGTCCTTTTCCACTTCGCCCAGATAGATGGAATAGTTGCGGATGTTGGCTTTTTCGATGGCGGCAATCACACCCGGCCAGGGTGCGGCGTGAAGCTGAGTATAAGGCAGGATGCTTTCCTTATCCTTGATCCCGATGATGGTGCCGACCCGTTTGGGATGCTTGTTGCTGGAGGGGGGGCCCTGGTAATGGAAGACCTCCTGCCACTGCGCCCACCATTCCCCTTCTTTGCGGGTGGGCAGAGGCTGCTGCAGGGGTGACATCACTTTGTCCCACACCTTGCACGCCTGGGCCTTGTCGATCCCCTGCATATCCTTGTCAAATTGATTGCCCTTGTATTCCAGATAACTGAACAGGTAATACTCATCCGGGTTTACCTCGCCGAGATAGATGGAATAATTCTGCAGATTGGCGTCTTTGAGAGCCTCGATCACCCCCGGCCAAACCATGGAATGGCAGTAGGCGTAGTTGTCGATGTGCTCTTTTTTGATGCCGATGACGGTCGCGTACCGGATGATCTGCGGAGCCTTGCAGCCCAGAAAACCAAAACAGGTGAACCACATCGCTATCGCAAGCCATTTCCCGCATTTTACTGTCATAACTAAATCTCCGATAGGAAGTTATGTAAATCATCTTGCGGACATAGTCGGAATTTTACGGCAAAAAGCCGGTGGGAGCAACGGAAAAACACGTATAGACAAGAGTCGAATTTTGGGGTTTTATTTTCCCGGCAGGCCCGCTATAGTACAGCGATACGAATCGGACACATGAAACAGGAGTATGGCGATGCGAACAATGTGGTTTGTTGCGGTTCTGGCGGCTCTGGCCGCGTTCTCGTCCTGCAAACAAAAGCAGCAATCCGGCGGCGAAACTCCCCCCAACAGCATCTCGGTCGCCGTAATCCCCAAAGGAACAACCCATGAATTCTGGAAATCCATCCACGCCGGCGCGGTGAAGGCCGGTAAAGAGACGGGGGCGGAGGTCATCTGGAAAGGCCCGCTTAAGGAGGACGACCGCGAAAGCCAGATCAAGGTGGTCGAGGATTTTGTGACCCGCGGCGTATCCGGCATCGTACTGGCGCCACTGGACGATACGGCGCTTCGGATGCCGGTGTCCAACGCCGTCCGGGCGGGAATCCCCGTGGTGATAATGGATTCCGACCTGAAAAGCGAGGATTACGCCAGCTTCGTGGCGACGGATAATTTTGAAGCCGGGAAAAAAGCGGGCAAACATCTGGCAAGCCTCCTTGGAAACAAAGGCCGGGTCGTCATGCTGCGGTACCAGGAAGGGTCCGCCAGCACCATGAACCGCGAGGAAGGTTTTCTGGCCGCCATGAAGGAATTTCCGGAGATTGCACTGGTCAGCGCCAATCAGTATGGCGGGGCGACCACGGAGACCTCCTACCGCGCCAGCGAAAACCTGCTTTCGCCCCTGCGGGATGAACAGGGCGGTTTGAAACTCGATGGAATCTTCTGCCCGAATGAATCCACGACCTTCGGCATGCTGCGGGCGCTGCAGGACGGCGGACTCGCGGGGAAGGTGAAGTTTGTGGGATTCGACAGCTCGGAGAAACTGGTGCAGGCGCTGGAAGCCGGGCAGATTCATGGGCTGGTTCTGCAGGATCCGTTCCGGATGGGATATCTGGGAGTCAAAACCCTCGTCGAGCATTTGCAGGGAAAACCGGTGGAAAAGAGAATCGACACCGGATCCACGGTGGTCACGAAAAAGAACATGAACGAACCGGCGATTCAACTTCTGCTCAAGCCGGATTTCAAAACATGGCTGGAAGGCAACTAAAAGGAATTCCTTATGGTGACTCCCGTTGTTCCCAATACCGGGCTGGGGGTGGGCTTTCATTCCGTCGGCGCGTTTTCCGCGGCGATCTGCTACACCCCCCAGAAATACTTGAAACACTGGCCCTGGGAAATTTACTGGATCACCCAGGCCGCCTGGTGCTGGCTGCTCTGGCCCGTCATCGGCGCCCTCTGCACCATTCCGCATCTGGGACAGGTCCTGACGGAAGCGCCCAAACAATACATGCTTTTTTCCTTTGGCCTGGGAGTCCTGTATGGCGTTGGGGGAACGGCGTTTAATATCTCCATCCACTACATCGGCTTTGCCCTTACCTACGCGATTGCCATCGGGCTTTCCAGCGTTCTCGGCACCCTGGTGCCTCCCCTTGTAAAAGGGAAATTCGCGGAAATTCTGCACAAGGACGGAGCCGGATGGGTTTTTTTAGGCATTGCCGTGGGGGTTCTGGGAATTGCGCTGAGCGGTCTGGCGGGCCGGTTCAAGGAAAACGACCTTCGCGCCGCGACGGGATCCACGGGCGGCTTTTCCCTGCTGAAGGGATTGATGCTGTCCTTATTGGCAGGCGTGCTTTCGTCCGTGTATAATTTTTCGCTGGAAGCGGCAGGTCCCGTGGCGGATGTCGCGGAACAATACGGCGCGGGGTACTGGAGCGGCAATGTGAAATATCTCTTTTCCAATCCCGGAGCGTTTGTCACGGCATTGGCCTACAGCCTGTATCTGGCGAGAAAAAACAAAACGCTGAGGGAATTAACCCGGATTTCCGCCGAAACAGGCCGATTGCCGCTGATTCGCAATTATCTGATGGCATTCCTGACCGGCACCATGTGGTACGGGCAATTCTTTTTCTACAATCTCGGTCATGTCCGGCTGGGCGAAAAGTACGCCTTTTCCAGTTGGGCAATCCACATGATTATGCTGGTGATCTTCAGCACCATGGTCGGAATCGCGTTTAAGGAATGGAAAGGCTGCCGGGGGCGAACCAAGATGACGGTTGTCATCGGATTGCTGGTGCTGTGCGCCGCCGTGCTGTCTCTGGCGTATGGCAATTATCTGGGGGAGAGCGCCGGCGGGCATTAAATCGCGGACGATCGGAAAAATTGGAATCTCAGATGGACTCAAAGCATATACTGCTGGAGATGTTCGATATCCGCAAGCGGTTCGGCGCGACTGTCGCGCTGGATGGTGTAAGTCTGCACGTCCGCGAAGGGGAAGTGCTGGCGCTGGTCGGGGAAAACGGCGCCGGCAAGAGCACCCTGATGAAAGTCCTTTCCGGCGCGCATGCCCCGGATTCAGGAGCCATGAAATTCGCGGGGGAAGCCTATCAGCCTCGAAATCCGCTGGAGGCCCGCCGGCAAGGCGTCGCGATGATCTATCAGGAATTGTCGCTGGCGGGGCATCTGACGGTGGAGGAAAACATTCTGCTGGGCATGGAGCCGCACACCAGCGGATTCATTCACTGGAAGGAAGTGCGGCGGAAAGCGATGGAGGCGATCCGGTTTTTCGAGCATCCGGAAATTCGGCCCGAAGTGCCCGTGCGTCGGCTTTCCGTTGCCGCGCAGCAGCTGGTGGAAATTGCCCGCGCCCTGGCGGTGGGCTGCCGCGTGCTGGTTCTGGATGAGCCGACCAGCAGCCTGACGCAGCGGGATGTGCGGCAATTGTTCCGCCTGATTCAGACCCTGAAACAGAAGGGACATGCCGTCATTTACATCTCCCATTTTATAGAGGAAGTGCAGGAAGTCGCCGATACCGTAACCGTCCTTCGCGACGGGCGGAGCGTGGGAACCCGCCGGATTTCGGATGTCACCGCCAAGGATATTGTTTCCATGATGATCGGGCGGGAGGTAAAGGATTTGTATCCCCGCTCGCCCCGGACCGCAGGCGAAGTTCTGCTGGAGATTCGCGATTTGAAAGGCGCCCAGAAACCCGCCCGCGCCGATCTTTCGGTCCGCCGGGGGGAAGTGGTGGGGATTTCCGGACTGGTCGGAGCGGGTCGGACGGAATTTCTGCGGGCGATGTTCGGACTGGAGGCGGTTCGCAGCGGCTCCATTAAAATAGGGACGGTCACTGGGCCCGGAACTCCACGGCAGCGGTGGAAACAGGGAATGGGATTGCTCAGTGAAAACCGAAAGGAAGAAGGCCTGGCGCTTTCGCTGAGTATCGCGGACAATACGACGCTGTCGCGGCTGGACGGATTCGGCCCGATGGGCCTGGTCTTGCCGCGCCGCCAGGAACAGGCCTCGCAGCGATGGATCGAACGGCTGGGTATCCGCTGCCGCGGACCCAGGCAGCCGGTCGGGGCCCTGTCGGGCGGGAATCAGCAGAAAGTGGCGATGGCCCGGCTCCTGCAGCACGATGTGGACCTCCTGCTGCTGGATGAACCGACGCGGGGAATCGATGTTGCCGCCAAAGCCGTGATTTACCAGATTATCGACGCCCTGGCGACCGGAGCCGGCGGACCTCCCAAAGGAATTCTCGTGGTCAGCAGTTATCTGCCCGAGCTGATGGGAATCTGCGACCGCATCGCCGTAATGTGCCGCGGCGTGCTGGGACCGGCCCGGCCCCTCGCCGAGATTACGGAACATTCCCTCATGCTGGAAGCGACGGGGCAGGCATAAAAAGAAAGCACTCCAATACAAGGCAAAACATTCAGTGATGGAAGCAAATCAAATCCCGGAACCTCCCACGGCGCAGCCGAGATCCGGAACAAGCTGGGGACGGTGGCTCAGCACGCTGGGCCCCCTGTTGGCCCTGATCGGCGTTTATTTGTTTTTCGGAATCCTCATCGAGGTGACCCGCGAAGCAGGCGGCGTCAACAGCTTCACCACCATGCGGAATCTGGAGACCATCTCCCGCCAAACGGCCATCGTGGGCACCGCGGCGCTGGGCATGACGCTGGTCATCATCTCCGGCGGCATCGATCTGTCCGTCGGATCCGTCGTTGCGCTCAGCACGGTGATTATCGCGAAATTTCTCCAGGATGCCGGTGCCAATCCCCTGCTGGCGGGTCTGGCCGGCATTGCCATGGGCGGCGTATGCGGACTGCTCATCGGCCTGCTGGTGACCCGACTGGGAATCGTCCCCTTCATTGTCACTCTGGGCATGATGCTCCTGGTCCGCGGAGCAGCAAAGGGGATGGCCGATGAGCAGAAAATCGACGCTCCCCTTACCTGGCTCAATGAAATCCTCGCCGCGCTGCCAGCCGGTCAAAATTGGATGCTGCTTCCCGTCGGCGTCTGGATGATGATCGTGCTGGCGCTGGCAACGGCGGGAATGCTGCGATACACCCGTCTGGGCCGGCATATTTTCGCCGTCGGCTCGAACGAACAGACCGCCCGGCTCTGCGGCGTAGCCGTTGAACGCGTGAAAGTGGCCGTGTATATCCTGAACGGCGCCGCGGCGGGCCTGGCCGGATTGCTGCAGTTTTCACGCCTGACCGTGGGCGACCCCACCGTCGCTGCGGGACTCGAACTCGATGTCATCGCCGCCGTTGTTATCGGAGGCGGCAGCCTCAGCGGCGGGGAAGGCTCCATCCTCGGCACTCTTGTCGGGGCCCTCATCATGACCGTTATTCGCTCCGGATGCAGCCAGATGGGTCTTCCCAACTGGGTGCAGGAAATTGTCACCGGCGCCATCATCGTCCTCGCCGTCGCCCTGGACCGCCTGCGCCATCGAAAAGCAGAATAAGAACAGCCGGCATAGAAGCCGACTCTGGAACATGTATTGGAAAGGAGCGGCCATGAAAATCGGGAATTGGATTTTCGTCATCCTTTTGATCGCGGGCACGGGATGTGAACAGGCTTCACCTCGAACAAACGTGCTGGCCGGCCGGGAGCGGATCAAAGCCTTCTGCATCGACTTCAACTGGGATCCCGTCGAAGGCGGTTTCGCCGCCGCCGGGAAATATGCCCAGGCCGATCCCGCCGAGCATGTCCGCTGGTATAAAAATCTCGGCGCCAATGTGATCCAGACCTTCGCCGTCAACTGTTGCGGCTATGCCTGGTTCCCCAGCGGTATTGCGCCCGTGCAGCCCGGCCTACGTTCCAATTTCCTTGGCGAGGTCGCACGCCTGGGGCACCAGGAAGGAATGGCCGTCATCGGCTATTTCTGCGTGGGAGCCAATACCTATTGGGGACAGACCCACCCGGAACTCAGCCATGGCACACCCAGCATTCTTCATGTCCCCCTCACCACCGCCTATCTGGACTATCTCTGCGGATCGATTCAGGACGCCCTGAAGAAAACGGAAATCGACGGCATCATCCTCGCCTGGTTCTACAACGCCTCTCTCCCCGACCAGCATGACTCCACTGG
>CAZOTP010000167.1:6932-7525 GCA_964582655.1 uncultured Pirellulales bacterium
ACCCAGAACCCACTGGCTGGCGGGACAGTGAAAAACAGATGTATGCCGAACGCCTTGGCGACCCGTACCCCGGAGAGGACAACATTACTCCCGCGCAGCGGAATGAATTCCACCGCCGAGCCGTTGATCGCGCCTGGGGCCGCGTGCGCGCCGCCGCCAAATCCGCCAAACCCGATTGCATCATCTGGCTGACCGCCTTCAGCGTTACTGTCCCCGAAGTTGCCGATTCGCGCATGCTCCGGGAAGTGGACTGGCTGATGAACGAATCGCCCGATCCGGCGCAGCTCGCCGCCGCCCGGAAAATGAAAGGCCCCCATACCCGCCTGATCCAGTGCATCTGCGGCTGGGGAGACAAGCACGACCCCATGACCTTTGTTCATGATCCCGCCTCCGCGGATGTCGGTCTCTATGGCTATACCGCCGCGGACCTGCAAACCACCCTCCCTTCCCGGAATCCCAATACACCCCAGTTGATTGCAGATGCAAAAAATGTGGAGCGAATTCGCCAAATCTACCGGATAACCGACAAATAAAAATGGGTTCAACTCCAAAAAAGTTGGTGAATTTCAAGCCGCACAAGCCTGTTTTACCTT
>CAZOTP010000168.1:0-7449 GCA_964582655.1 uncultured Pirellulales bacterium
GCAGCGGTGCGGCGGCCGCCGATATTTTTCCCGGGGGAGCATTCGAGGCCATAGAAGGGGACGATGCCACCGGGGGTGGGAACGCGGACGGGGTATTTGGGGATCATGACGAGGATTTTATCCCAGTGGTCGGGCTCCATCTGGAGGTAGCGGAGTTCGCCTCGGTAGTAATCTTCGTCGAATTCTTTGACGAGGCGGGAGTTGACGGGGGGTTTTGGGATGGGGGGTTCGCCAAGGAGCCGGGTCCATGTGTCGCGGAGCCATTGCTTGCGTTTTTCCCAGTCCTGGATGCCGGAGATTTTATTGCCCTTGTCGTCGGTGAGGAGTTCGGAGAGGGAGCCGGTATTGCCGGCGTAGCCTTCAGGGATGTCCTGATAGGGTTTGAACCAGGAATCGTCATAGACGGGGACGAGCGAGCGGTTGGGGGTGCTGCGGGCAAGGCGGAACCCGGTGAAGCGGCTTTTGAAATACGGTTCGCGGGAGAAGCGGTAGCCGCTGAAGGCGGACCAGTTGGTCATGGTGGTGATGTAGCTTCCGCCCCGGAGGACGCGGGCAAGACCCCACTGGGGACCGCGGGGATTGTGGAGTGGGATGTAGTAGTTTTTGACGGGGTTGAACCAGTCGGAGCACCATTCCCAGACGTTGCCGAGCATATCGTAGAGGCCGAATTTGTTGGGGGGATAGGAGGCGGCGGGTTTGGAGGATTTTTCGCGGAGGTCGGTCATGAGCTGGGGGAGGTTTTTGTTGTTTTCGGAGCCGACGTTGGCGAGTTGGGGGGCTTTTTTGAAGTCGGTGTCGATGGCGTCCTGCCCGGCGATCTGCCATTCGGCATCGGTGGGGAGGCGGTAGCCGGTTTTGGAGTAATCGCAGTCGCCGGTGACCAGATCGTAGCAGGGGTTGAGCCCTTCCTTGACGCTGCGGAAATTGCAGTATCGGACGGCGTCCCACGAGGAGACGGAATCGACGGGGAGGTTGTCGCCTTTGTGGAAGGAGGGATTTTCGCCCTTGATGAGCTGGTACTGAGCCTGGGTGAGTTCGGCTCTGGCGATCTGGAATTCGCTGACGGTGACGGTGACGGGGATGAGGCTTTCGGCGGATTCGACTTCGAAGGAGGTCGCAGGGATGGTTACGAATTCCTCTTCGGCGGCGAAGGAGAGGGAGCCAGTCAGGATTAAAGTCAACCAGATGCCCAGAATCCGATGTATCATGGCACAATTCCTTTGGCGCATAGAACCAGCGGGTCTTTGGGGAGAACCGGTTTCGCCCGAAAGCCCTAGCCCGCATTTCTCACCCATCTTTTTGTTTGGCGCGGCTATCCTGGCCAGCGGCTTCGTTCGGCGGAGCCATCCATCCTCGACTTATATACGTATAAGCCTGCGGATTCTGGCTCCTTGAGCCTTGCCGCCAGCCAGCCTATCGCGTGCCAAACAGGCTGCAAACCGTAAGTAATGCGAACACTGACGATAAACAGCTTTTTCAACCTGACTTTTCTGCCTGGGTCAAAACCCTGGTGAGAAAAGCGGGCTGGGGTATATTACCCTAAAACATAGTTTGTGCCAAAGGGTTTTCTCTGGGGCCGTGAGAGCATGCTGTTGGCCTGGTCATCGTCGAGGAACCTCTCTTTGAGGGGGTCCCATCGGAGTTTGCGGGGCAGTTTCATGGCGATATGGCTGACAAGGCAGGCGGAGCAGGAGCGGTGGCCGACTTCGGCGGGGGCGACGGGCTGCTGGCGGGAGCGGATGCAGTCCACCCAGTTCTGGTAGTGGTCGGGACTGCGGTAGAGGAGGGCGGCGTCGGGGCCGAGGGGGTATTGGAGGATTTTGGGATCGCTGACTTCGACGGCTTTGCTGGGATCGTTGGGGTCGGTGGGGTCGGAGGCGGTGACTTTGGAATTGCCTCGGCCGACGAAGACCCAGCCCTCGGAGCCTTCGAATCGGACGCCATTGCGGTGTTTCCGGTCGATTTCCATGCGTATGCCATTGGCGTATTTGGCTTCGATGTGGAAATCGCCATGCACATCCCAGAGTCCGGATTTTGGGAACTCGGCGGAGCCTTCGACTTCGACGGGGCCGGTGAATTCGGTTCCCATCCCCCAGTGTGCGATGTCCACGTGGTGAGCGCCCCATCCTGTGATCATGCCCGCGCCGAACTGTTCGCAGCGGAGCCAGCCGGGCCGGCCGAAGCCTTTCTGGGGATGGACGCGGTTTTCGGTGTAATAGACGACGGGGGTGGATCCGAGCCACGCATCGTAGTTGAGATTTTCGGGGACGGGCATTTCAGGCTCGTCTTTTCCGGCGGGGTCGCCGGGGAGACCGACCTTGATGGTTTTGATTTCGCCGACGGCGCCGTTGCGGACGAGCTCGCAGATTTTGTGGAACTGGGGTTCGGTGAGGGATCGCTGCTGGCTTCCGATCTGGAGGATGCAGCCGGTGCGGTGGACGGCGTCGGCCATCTGGCGGCCTTCGACGATGGTGAGGGAGGCGGGTTTCAGGAGATAGACATCTTTTCCGGCGAGTGCGGCTTCCATGGCGGGCTGCGCGTGCCAGTGGTCGGGGGTGGAGATGATGACGGCGTCAATGGAGGGGTCGTTGATGATTTCGCGGTAGTCCTGATAGACTTTCACATCGACGTAGTCTTTTTTGCCGGTTTTTTCGGCGTAATAGTCTTCGACCCATTTTTTGGCGTCGCGTGCGCGATGGATGTCGAAGTCGGAGACGGCGACGAATCGGCAGGAATCGAAGCGAATGACTCCGGGCATATCCTGGGAGCGGGCGATGCGGCCGCATCCGATCTGGGCGACGTTGATTTTATTGTTGGGGCGGAATCTGGCAAAGGCGCGGGAGGGGATCAGAGTGGGGAAGCTGATGGCGCCGACGGCGGCAGCCGCGGCGGACTGAAGGAATTGTCTTCGTTTCATGATCATTCTCACTTTCTTATTTTAAACGGTTATTTTTTTTCATGGCCCAGCGGATGCCGCCTTCCAAATGTTTGATGAAGAATTCATCTTTATAATGTTCATCCCAGTGTCCCAGGGCGGTGTACCACTGGCGACCGCCTTCGAATTGGTGGCACCAGGCGAGGGGGAAATAATCGCCGAAGACCTTGCCGGGGTAGGCGTCTTTTTTGTCGTCGTTGATCTTGCCGAGATCAACGGCCAGGAGGATGCGGATATCGGGATTGAGGTGATCGACATAGTAGCATTCATCGTTTTTCCAGTGCCAGACTTCGGGGAGAAAGGAGGTCGAGGGATGGGTGCGGTCGATGACTTTCAGCATGAGATTCTGATCTTCCTTGGCGTGGCGGACGAATTTTCCGCCCAGATTGGCCCAGAACCAGGGCCACTGGCGTTCGGAGCCGCAGGCACTGTGGATGGCGACAAAACCGCCTCCCTGATGGATGTAGTTCTGGAAGGCGTGTTTCTGGTCATCGTTGTCGAAGGTTTCATTGTTGGTGTTGTTGAAGACGAGGACGTCGTATTTGGCGATATTTTCGAGGGTGAAGACGGCGGGGTCGTCGGTGACGTCGCAGAGCCAGTGGTTTTTCCGGCAGATGTTTTTGAGGCATTCGGTGGCGGCGGGGATGTTCTTGTGAACGTAGCCTTTGCCGTTTTTGGTGTAAATGAGGACGTGTTTCTGAGCGGAGCAGCCGGCAAGGAGGGGCAGGAACAGGGCGGCGGCCAAGATGAATCGCTGGACGGGGTTAGGTGTGGCGACTATGGATTGGGTGGGCCTCGGTGTTCCGTTGAGGGTGTTTTGGTTGTTAAGTTGAATGATACTCACATTTTGGAGGAAATAAATGGATTATACTCATAATTTATTGTATTATAGTGACCCATGCGACGATTTACCAGGATAAAAGAAGCGAAATCGAGGCCCCAGGCCGGTGGGGTGTATTTCCAGAGGGAGTATTATCGGCCCGCGTTCTGGCATACGGCGATTGAACAGGACCGGGCGGTAGGGAGCAAGAGCACGTTTCGGGAGCATGTCCACGATTTGTATCACATGGTTCTTTATACTCGGGGGACGGGGGAGTTTTTTCAGAACGGGAGTTTTTTTCCGGCGGAGCCGGGGACCCTGGTATTGACCAGTCCCGGGCAGCGGCATGATTTTGTGAGCCGGCGGGGGAGCACGGTCTATTCGGAGATCACGTTTTCGTACGAGACGGAAACGGGGGAGCACTTAACGCTGGGGTGGAGCGAGCTGCTGTCGGAATTTTCGCAATGCCCGGTTCGGCTGGCGGATTTTCTGCGGTTAAGCCCGGAGACGACGCTGGCGATGCAGAGCGGATTCGAGCGGCTGACGGATTTGCTCAACGCGGGGGATGCGCATGCGATGTACCGGGCGCACCGGGTGTTTTGGGGGATTCTGGACCTGCTGATGGATGCGCCGCGGGCGGGAGTATCACCGGCGGAACCTGCGGACGGGGCGGGGTTGGCGATGCAGTGGATCGAGAAGCACTACGCCGAACCGATCCGCGTGGAGGAGGCGGCGGACGCGGCGGGGGTGTCGAAGGGATATCTGTTCCGGCTGTTCAAGGAGTCGTACGGGATATCGCCCCTGGCGTATCAGCAGAAACTGCGGATGGAGGCGGCGAAGACACTGCTGAAGACGACGACGCTTTCGTGCCGGGAGATCGCGATGCGGGTGGGGTACGCGGATTCGTGTCTGTTTCACCGGATGTTCAAGAAGCAGACGGGGAAGTCGCCGAAGCGGTACCGGAAGGAATAGCATGTGTTTTACACTTTCACGAATGTATACGAACGGACGCGAATAAAGAAACGTGAAACCACGGATGAACACGGATGGACACAGAAGAAAAAGAATGATTAAGAAGATGAGTCTGTCCGCCGTCACGAAGCGAAGCGGAGAGCCGAGTAAGCGATTTGCCGATTGCGCAGATTATAAGAAATCAAGCGAAGAAAAAAGATAGATTCACCACCGAGGGCACTGAGATCACGGAGAAAAACAAGGAGGAGAAAATATATTTATTTCACGCAAGCGCAGAGAAGAGGAAGGACTTTTGCCACGAACCACGCGAACGGCACGAACGAAAGAGAAGATGGATCCCCGCCTTCGCGGGGATGACACATGCCGGTACAAGCATAAAGAAGAGGATTTTGGGCCACGGATGGACGGCCAGGAACGGGAATTTCGGGGAAAAGGAATAAGGCTATGGAGAACCCACGGATTACGACGCAGTAAGCGGATGGGAAACGCATGACGAAAAGCGGGGGCGGAAAGACCTTGCTGGATAAATACTTATGCGTTATCTTTCTGTCAATCGGCTCTGCCTCCTTTGATTTCATTCTATTGCTGCACGAATTACCGCGAGTCCGTCCGAGAAATTTAGGGGATGTTCATATTCATGAGAGAAAACAACGGTTCCCTCCCTGTCAATGGCGTACTGTTTCCCATCCTTGCTCACAAAGGCAATTCCATCCTGAAAATCGCCCGCTGTATCATATTGCGGTTCGATCAAAAACTGACCAGTTGCACCAATGAATCCATATTTATTTTTTTGGCTTACCCGAGCTATTCCTTCATGAAACGGGAAGGCCCAGTCAAATTGCGGTTTAATAACAAATCCCCCTGTTTTGTCAATAAATCCCCAACCGGGACCTTCCGGTTCCCATGCGGATTCAACCGCTGCAAGGCCTTCCGAAAAATCGCAGGCATGACAACAGAATCGAGGTTCTATGGCAAACCGCCCGGACGTATCCATATACCCATAGGAAAGGCTGGCCGTATCCGGTTGAGAAGGGAGTGGATCCAACATTTCCACGACCGCTAAGCCGCCAGAAAACCGGCCATAGAGAGATACATTACGTTTTGTTTTACATTCTATCCATGTTTTGCCGCTCAAAGAAATATATCGCCATAAACTTTGTTCCGGGATTCCTTCATTCCCCAATGTCATGTTTATCAATGCAATCCCTTCTGAAATCTCTATTTCGAAGCTAAATTGCGGGTGCAGAACGAACATTCCGTTATGATCAATCACACCATAATACAGTTCATCTATTTCCGACAAATACATGCCGACACACGCATATCCGCCGGAAAACGGGGTTGCCGTGTAATATTTGGGGGCAATCTTAAAATTCCCATGCCGATCCATATAGCCGCACCCCTTTCTCGTTCTGACACAGGCCAATCCTTCGGAAAATTTGTGTTTTTCCCGGTAATTCATGCCATCTATATCGCCATAAACCGGTTTGATGATCCATTTTCCCTTTTTATCAATATAGCCCCATTTCCCCCCTATTTTAACGGCTGCCAGTCCTTCTGAAAATGAACAGGCATCCTCATATTTTGTTTCTATAGCGATTTCCCCTTTTTGATTGATATAGCCATATTTGTATCGAATCGGGACATCTCGCTTGGATTCTTTAGGCAATCCCTGGCACTGAATACTGGTGCAGGCCAAAAACCAGCAGACTAAAATTGTTTTGAAACAGGGCCTATCTGATGTGGAATGATTATTCATACGGTAAATGTCTCCTTGATTTGGCCATCAACCTGATCGAAATCGTCTGAGCAAAGCAGATGATCCCAGGCATATTAATGATAATGTGCAAGGTTCAGGAATCACATTGATATGGTCCAAGCTTTCTTCCAATATCAAAATGCTGAAATCTTCACCCTGGTTAAGCCAATTGCCGGTTAAGAGACCATCAAACCCTTGAACGGGATTCAAAATCCAGTTTTCAGCGAACAGGGTTATGCAAGAATTGTCCGCAGCTTTAATGGATCGGATTGCGCCTCCATATAAAACGAGCCGGCTGTTATCATACAATTTAAATCCGCCAATATCCGAACTGTCGAATACATATGATCTGCTGTTTTCATGGCAAGATAAAATGCCAAACGAACCTCCCAAGATATTCACGGTTGCGCTGTCCGTGATGTAATTATGAGTAAAATAGGGGTCGGTGGCGTCGAACGTGTAGGTCCCGTCGCCTGTCCAGGGGGGTGAATCGGCCCTAACGGGCGCGGCAAGCAGGGACAGAAAGAATAACATTGAGAACACAAGAATCGAAGCTTTCATAACAATCTCCTTTCGATGGATTGTTAATTCCCGGGGTCCCCCATGAGACCCCTACTCAAATAGTAATATAACACGATGTCGGGTTTCCTGTCAAGGAAAATAGGGCCGTTTACACCTGTTTTGGTTTTTTTGAACGTGTTTTATATCATCGTGGTAAGCACGGGGTTTCCGGAATATGTTTTGTTGTTTCCTTCGGCGGCGAGGGTGAAGGCATTAACGGAGGGGGCGTGAGTTGAAATTTATCTTGTATTTTTCCGGGGATCGATTAGTTTTCGGGGATGGCAATGCAGGAACAGGAATCGAAAGCAGGGCGTGTTTCCGCGATGCGGTTTATCGTATTGATGGGGCTGGTGAGTCTGTTTGCGGACATGACGTATGAGGCGGCACGGAGCCTGAACGGGC
>CAZOTP010000169.1:0-7436 GCA_964582655.1 uncultured Pirellulales bacterium
TGCGTCCTGTCCATTGGAAACTTTGACGGTGTCCACCGGGGCCATCAGTTCATTCTGGAACGCGCCAGATCCCTCGCACAGTCGGAAAACCTCCCCCTGCTGGTGATGACCTTCGATCCCTCCCCCGTCAGCCTCCTCTACCCCGCAAAAACCCCCCAACTCCTCACCCCGGGCCCCGTAAAATCCGCCCTGCTCCGCCGCCAGACCATCGACCCGCTCATCATCGCCAAAACCACAAGACATCTGTTGGATTTGTCCCCCGAAGAATTTATCAAAACCATCCTCGCCGAGAAACTCCGCGTCCGCCACATCGTCGAGGGACAAACCTTCAATTTCGGAAAACGCCGCGAAGGAAGCGCTCTCTCCCTGCAGGAATTGGGCGCCAAATACGGCATCACGGCCCACATGACCCCTTCCCAGTGCATCACGCTGGCCAATGGCACAACCACCGCCGTCAGCAGCACTCTCATCCGGCAGCAGGTCCTCATGGCGGAATTCCTTGATGCCCGGCTGTCCCTGGGACGCTGGTTTTCCGTCTTTGGCCGCATCGCCCCCGGAAAACAGATCGGCAGGCGGCTGGGATTCCCCACCGCCAACCTGAAACTATTCGATGAGAATCAACTGGTCCCCGAAGATGGCGTCTATGCCGCCTACGCCGCGGTCGCCGACCACTTCGATCTGCTTTGGAACGCCGCTCCGCGATTCTACCCCGCCGCGGTCGTCATCGGACCTAGCCGGTCCTTCAAAAACAGCCCCTGGCAGATGGAAGCCCACCTCCTGGATTTCTTCTGTCCCCCCGATGATTTATATGATAAATACTTGCAGGTGGTCCCCATCGCCAGACTACGCCAGCAGCAGACCTTCGCCTCCGAAGCCGATTTAATCCAGGCGATTCAAAACGATTTGATGCAGATTCGACGGATTTTGCAGAGCATTCCTCTCGAATCCGGATGGAAAACAAAATAGAATGCAGGACAGGCAATCATGGACTTTGATCCGGCCATAAAAATCATCCGAAACAGCCGTCGCAGCCTCCTGCCGACCCATATCCGCCCCGATGGCGACGCCATTGGAGGCCTCGGCGCCCTCAAAGACCTCCTCGAAGCCGCCGCCGCCAACGCCAGACGCGATCTGTCCATCCAGATTCTCCTGCCCAACCCCGCCGGTCCCATCTACCAGTTCCTCCTGCCCCCCGGCGTCTGGCTGCTGGGCGGCGAAATCACAAAACCACGGATCGACGCCGGCGCGCTGGAGGATTTCGACCTGATCCTCATCGCCGACACTCGCTCCAAAGCCCAGCTTCCCGACTTCTTCGAGTATCTCCTTCGCCGCAAAGGAAATACCGTCATCATCGATCATCACGCCTCCGGCGAAAATTTCGGCACGTGCCGGCTCGTCGATACCGCTTCCGCCGCCGCCGGGGAAATCGTCTTTCGACTCGCCCAGCAGGCCGGCTGGCCGATCCGCCCGCACGCCGCCCAGGCCCTCTTCGCCTCCATCGCCACCGATACCGGCTGGTTCCGATTCGAAAACACCACCGCCGACACACTCTCCATCACCAGCCATCTGGTCGAGCTGGGCGCTGTCCCCAACATCCTCTACGAAAAACTCTATCAAAACGATCCGCCCGAAAGGCTCCGCCTCATCGCCGCTGCACTCCACACCCTGGAATTGCAGTGCGAAAACCGACTGGCTGTCCTCCGCATCACCCGCCAGATGCTCGCCGACTGCAAAGCCGACCGCTCCCTCATCGAAAACATCGTCAACTTCCCCATGCAGATCGGCTCCGTCCTTGTCTCCGTCCTCTTCGTCGAGCAGGACGATGGCAAAATCCGCGCCAGCCTCCGCAGCAAACGTGACCTCGATGTCAATCAGATCGCCTCCCGCTTCGGCGGAGGCGGTCACGCACGCGCCGCCGGCGTCACATTCCAAAACCCCCAGGACGCCCCCCTGCTTCTCCAGCAGATTCTCCCCCAGATTCCATAAATTCGTGCTTCCTGCCGCTTCCTCCCGCAATTTTCCTTGCCAAAAACCTGCCGCTCCGTTACAAGCGGAATCATCAAGTGCCTGCCCGAATAACCGGATCGTCATGAGGCTCTCGGCAAGGGTGCAGGTTGGTTCGGATACGCTCTAAACAATCCGTTACGGGAGATGCTAAAATGCGTAATGCGACAAACTGGAGTTTCGAAAATCCGCGTCGGAGGGCCGGAAAACACTCCGCTCGCGGCATGGCGCTGCTACTGATTTCTCTGGTTACCGCCGCCATTTCCCTGCTGATTTACTACTTTGTCGCTCTACGCCCCGATGCCACCCTCCTGGCCGAACAGCAGGGAAACCCCGATGAATATCCCTGGTGCATGGAAGAGCTGATTGCCAAAGACTCGATCGACGAACCTTCGCCCCAGCAGCCCCGGATCACTGAAATTCTCGAACTGCGGGCCTTCCCCTCCCAGGAGAACGGCGCCTCCGGCGGAAAGCTCTCTCTCCTGCTCAGCCCCAGCGGATTCCTGGAAGGAAACTGGACCGGGGAATTCCGTATCGCCGATGAAAACAAGGGAAAGGAATATACCATCATGGTCGGCGGCATGGAAGGCGCCATCGTCCCGGAAAAAATCTACGCCGACGAAAACGGCCGGGAAGACCCCTCCAAACTGTTCTTTCTCACACGCGGCCGCTTCGACATGATTGAAACCATCAAGAAAAATGGAAAAGTCCGCCACGCCTCCGGTTGGGTCTATGTCGCCGGTTGGCTCAATCCCGACCTCTCCGCTTCCGGCAGGCTCCATATCACCTCCGACAAGCGAACCCAGGTCATCTTCCGCTGGAATGCCGGACCTGCCTCGCCGCCCGCCTTTGTGTTTTAATCCGATTTCCTCACCAGGTTCTAACCCGGGCACAAACGCCAGGCTGACAAAACCGCGGATTGCACGGATTCGCAATCCTCGCGGGGTACGGCGATCGATTCGCCGCCGCCAAGGCCTGTCCCCCCAATGCGCGTAAAAAAAGGGAATCTGGGGATTCCCTTTGTTGAGGTGCCGCCTCAACTCAAAAACCGCCACCCAAAACACTCATGCCTTCATCCCCGCTTCCCTTCCACGATCAACACAACCCATACCGCATTTCGGAACTCAGAAGCATCCTCCCCCCAACCTCCCGTCGATTGGGCCCATACAAAACACACCTCTTTTGTATATGCAGCCTTCCAATCTCTGGGCAATCAGGATGCCGGATGTTCCACGATGCGCTAGGGCGACGTTTGCGTGGCAAGGAATACTCGCATCGGACAGCGACACAAATACGTGTATCCAAACGGCAATGAATAATTGCATCCCATTATCTGGCAATGAGTTACGCATTGCACATACCCGCTCAGGCCGATAGGCCGGACCGAACAGACCTCATCGGCCGATTCCGCTTCCAGACACGCGAAGTCCTTCGAACACTCCACTTGCTTCCGGATGCGAGCAACCGCCTCCGACAGTTCTGTCGATAATAAGGGACTTCGGTCATTCATCGATGCGAGATTCCGATTCAGAAACTTTCCAAAGAGCGATACGATCAAAAAACAGCTTTTCCATGACTGGCCGCCTTTCCAAATCCTTGCGGCTCAAAAAGCCTGTCTTTCCAAAATACCTCCTTAGTATAGAATAAGCCGTATGGGCCGCCTATCGTGGTAAATACGGTATTTGCATGGATCCAGTAAAATTTTTATTATTCCTTATGAGCAAATATGTTAAAACGTTTTTTTGCCTTTTTAACCCCTGAAAAATGTCAGATTTTTACCAAAAAATAAAAATTTTTTTCCCTCTTGCTCTTTCTTCACGCCCCTTTTATAATTCTCCCCATCCTGCCGCATGGGGCAGCAGAAATGCGATGGGCTGAAAGATGCACGGCATGTTCAGCTCAGGCCTCCGGCGGATGCCTCACAGGCAAAATTGCCTGTCCCGTGTCTGTTCTGGAATGATGACAGCATGGTTTGGTTGTGAAAGTGTTTCCATTTTCGAAAAGCCGACCGTTCTTTTCGAAAATCGGGCAGGACGCTGTCGGGACTCGGAAACCATTACCCGGTGGTGTAATTGGCAACACAGGAGGTTTTGGTCCTCCTATTCCAGGTTCGAGTCCTGGCCGGGTAGATAAAACGTACATACGCCGGGCGGTCGGCCAATGACGGCCAACGTCGCGGACCTTATAAACTTTGGAATGACGAATACGGCATGATGATTCCGGAAAACAATTTACGCATCTTCAGCGGATCCGCCAATGAGGTGCTGGCCCAAAAAATGTGCGACCACATCGGAATCAACCTCGGACGCGCCAAGATCGATCCCTTTCCCGACGGCGAAACCCTCGTCAAACTCGAAGACGATGTCCGCGGCTTCGACTGCTTTGTCGTTCAGCCCACATGCCCGCCGGTCAATCACAACCTCATGGAACTGCTGATTTTCATCGATTGCCTGCACCGGGCCTCCGCCGTCCGGATCACCGCCGTCCTGCCCTACTTCGGTTATGCACGGCAGGACCGAAAAAGCGAGGGCCGAACCCCCATCAGCGCCAAACTCGTCGCCAACCTGATTACCAAAGCCGGCGCCGACCGCGTCCTCACCGTCGATTTGCACGCCCAGCAGGTCCAGGGATTTTTCGACATCCCTGTCGATCATCTCTACGCCGAACCCGTCATCGCCGGGTACTTCCGAAGCATGGACCTGCCCGACATCGTCGTCGTCTCCCCCGACGTCGGAAACGTCAAAACCGCAAACGTCTATGCCCAGGACCTCGGCGGGGACCTGGCCGTCATCGACAAACGACGCATCAGCGGCGATCAGGCCGAAGCCGTCCGGCTCATCGGCGATGTGAAGGGAAAAAACGTCTTCATGTTCGACGACATGATTACCACCGCCGGAACCATCTGCTCCGCCGCCCACATGGCAAAGGACCGCGGCGCAAAAAGCATCCGCATCGGCGCCACGCACGCCCTGCTCGCCGGGCCCGCCGTGGAGAGGCTGCGGAATTCCCCCATCGACGAAATCGTCATCACCGACACGATCCCCCTCAATCCCAGGGCCGCGGAACTCGGAAACATCCGCATCCTCACCGTATCCGATTTACTGGGGGAAGCCGTATCGCGAATTCATGAAAACAAATCCGTCAGTGAGATTTTCAGGAAAAATCGAACCAAGTAAACTCAGAAACAACCAGAACCTAACGCACAGGCAAGCGAGGTGGCCATGTCAGAAACATTGATATTGAAAGCACAGAGACGTCAAGAACACGGGACCCGGATTTCCCGGAAACTGCGGGAACAGGGACTGCTCCCGGCGATTATCTACGGACATAAAAAAGAGCCGATCGCCGTTCAGTTGAACTATCACGATCTGGCGATGGAACTCCAGCATCATCACCGGCTTCTCGATGTCGAACTGGACGGTCAGAAAGAAAAATACCTCCTCAAGGACGTTCAATTTGACCATCTCGGCGATAAAATTCTCCACGTGGACCTCAACCGCGTCGATCTGAACGAACGCGTCACCGTCGAAGTTGCCGTCGAACTCCGCGGAATCGCCAAGGGCGTCGCCGAAGGCGGCGTCATGGACCAGCTCCTTGGCGAAATCGAGGTCGAATGCCTCGTAACCGGAATCCCCGAACGCATCCGCGCCGACGTGACCGCCCTGGTCATCGGACAATCCCTCGCCGCCGGACAGATTCCCCTGCCCGAAGGCATTAAGCTGGTCACCGACCCCAACATCCTCGTCGCCATCGTCCATGCCAAACGCGAGGAAGAAGAAGCCGCCCCGGCCGCCGCCGAAGAAGGAGCCGCCGAACCCGAAGTCATCACGGCAAGACCCAAGGAAGAAGAAGCCGAAGAAGAAAAAGAAAAATAATCCTCCCTGCGCCCAGGCGAATCCTCCCCGCCCGGAGGCCCCCGCTCGCGGCGTAGCGAGGTTCATGGATTGGCATTGGAATGAAATTAATTGTGGGACTGGGCAATCCCGGAGAAGAATACGGAAAAAGTCGGCATAACATCGGGTTCATGCTGATCGACCTGCTCGCCCGGAGATGGCGGATCGATACAAAAAAACGATCCTTCCAGGCCCGAACCGGCGGCGGACATTACAACCGGGTGCCGGTTGTCCTGCTCAAACCGCAGACCTATATGAATTTAAGCGGCTGGAGCGTGCGGGAAGCCGTGGCATTTTATAAGATCCAGCCCGACGACCTGATGGTGATTCTGGATGACATGGCCCTGGAAACAGGCCAGATTCGTTTGCGGGCCGAAGGCTCCGCCGGCGGGCACAACGGCCTGCGGAGCATCATCGAGGAACTGGGCCGCGACGATTTCCCGCGGCTGCGAATCGGCATCGGACAGGCCCGGCCCGGAGACGCGGTTAACCATGTCCTCGGACCGCTGGACACCCAGGAACAAAAAATCCTGGACGCCAGCCTCGAAAAAGCCGCACACGCCGTGGAATCCTGGATCGACGCCGGACTGATGGAAACCATGAACCGATATAACCGAAAACCAACAACCGAATAAAACCGACAATTAACCCGTTGTAATGCACGGAACTGTGCAGGAGGTGAACGTTGTCATCGAGTGTAAAACGAGCGTATGAAGGATTGTTTCTGGTGGACGCCGCCGAAGCCTCGGCGCACTGGGATGAGATCGTATCGGCGATCCAGACCGTCTTCTCCCGCGCCAAAGCCGATGTGATTAACCTGCTGAAGTGGGATGAACGACGGCTCTGCTACGAAATCGCCGGATCCAGCCGAGGAACCTACATCCTCACCTACTTCCGCGCCGACAGCAGCGCCATCCCCGGCATCGAACGCGATGTCCAGATTCACGAAAAAATCCTTCGATCCCTCATCCTTCGCGCCGACCATCTGACCGAGGAGGAAATGAAAAACGCCTCCGCCGCCAAGCATACCGAAGCGACCGACTTCCGCGATTCAGACGACGACGGTCGGTTCCGACGACCCCGGAAACCCTTCCCCCCGGCCGATGACGAGGCCGACATGGAAAGAATCGGAATGGATGAAGGCTCGGACGAGTAAACCGTCGGCGAATGCCCCTGCGTTCGGATGGCGGAGGCGGCATTCGATATAAGGAGATCGGCCATGGCCGGATACAATCGAATCATCATGCTGGGAAACCTCACGAGGGACCCCCAGCTTTCCTACCTTCCCAGCAAAACCCCCGTCGTCGAATTCGGCCTGGCCGTCAATCGAAAATTCAAACGCAGCGACGGCACCGACGGCGAAGAAGTCTGCTTCATCGACTGCCAGGCCTTCGGCCGACAGGCTGAAACCATCAGCAAATACTGCCAGAAAGGCCGCCCCCTCCTGGTGGAAGGCCGGCTCAAACTCGACACCTGGGAAGGACAGGACGGTTCCAAACGATCCAAGCATCGGATTATCGTCGAATCCTTCACCTTTGT
>CAZOTP010000170.1:0-2451 GCA_964582655.1 uncultured Pirellulales bacterium
TGCGGTGGATCTGGGGGTGGTGACGACGCCGGGGGCGGCTTTGATGGTGAAGTGGCTGGGGTGCGACGGCGGGGTGGTGATTACGGCGTCGCATAATCCGATCGCGTGGAACGGGATCAAGTTTTTGCGGAATGACGGGATCGCGTATCCGGCGGAGGAGGTGAAGCGGATTCACAGGAATTATTACGAGAAGGCGTTTCAGCGGGCGGATGCGGTGCATACGGGGAAGGTGGAGACGGACAGCCGCACGCACGCGGTGCACGTGGATACGGTCAGGCAGCTTTGCGACAAGAACCTGATCGCCTCGAAGCGGTTCAAGGTGGTGCTGGACAGCATCAATGGGGCGGGGTGCGTGGTGAGCGCGAATCTGCTGTCGGCGCTGGGGTGCGAGCTGATTCATCTGAATGGAAGCCCGACGGGGTTGTTTGCGCATACGCCGGAGCCGACGGCGGAGAATTTGAAGGATGTGGGGCCGGTGGTGGTCAAGCACCGGGCGGCGGTGGGGTTTGCGCAGGATCCGGATGCGGACCGGCTGGCGGTGATCGATGAGAAGGGGACGTATATCGGGGAGGAATATACGCTGGCGCTGGCGGTGAAGTATATTTTTACGAAGAAGAAGGGGCCGGTGGCGGCGAACTTGAGCACGTCGCGGATGATTGATGATCTGGCGGCGGCGGCGGGGTGCAAGGTTATTCGCACGCCGGTGGGGGCGGCGCACGTGGCCAAGGCGATGGTGGCGAAGGGGTGCATATTGGGCGGGGAGGGCAACGGCGGGGTGATCGATCTGCGGGTGGGTCCGGTGCGGAACAGCCTGGTGGGGATGGCGATGATTTTGCAGCTTATGGCGGAGACGGGCAAGACAGTGAGCGAGCTGGTCGCGGAGATTCCGCGGTACGCGATGCTGAAGACGAAGTTCCGGTGCGAGCGGGAGAAGACCGGGGCGGCACTGGCGAAGGTGCGGGCGCATTACGAGGGGGCGGCGGGGCGCGGGGCGAAGGTGGATACGCAGGACGGGATCCGGGTGGATTTGCCTGCGGGGTGGGTACAGCTCCGGGCGAGCAATACCGAACCGATCATGCGGATCATGGCGGAGTGCCGGGAGCAGGCCGAGGCGGAGGAACTGGTCCGGGAGGTCCAGAAGGTGATCGGGTAAGGGCCTATCGCGCTTCAAACCGGCTGCCAATCGCAAGGAATGCGAATACGGAGGGTAAGCGGTTTTGTCAACCTGACTTTTCTGCCCGGGTAAAAACCCGATGAGAAATGCGGGCTAGAATGGCAGGCAAGGCGGACCGGGACTGCCTAGCTGGCATATTCGGGCGGCGAGGCTCTTTTTTGTCAGGCCATAACCTTTTGTCCTCAATGGATTTATGGGAATCTTAATTTTCTGGCACGTTGTTTGCTATTTTGTATCGCTATAGCGAACGTATGTAAAAATCGATAGCAAGAAGAAGGAGCGCAACGATGTCGAAGATTATAGGAATTGATTTAGGGACGACGAACTCGGTGGTGGCGATATTGGAAGGGACGACGCCTAAGGTGCTGATCAATGCGCAGGGATCGCGGCTGACGCCTTCGGTGGTGGGATTTACGGACAAGGGGGAGCGGCTGGTGGGTCAGATTGCCCGCCACCAGCAGGTGACGAATCCGCAGAACACGGTGTTTTCGATCAAGCGGTTCATGGGCCGTCGGCACAGCGAGGTGTCTTCGGAAGAGAAGATGGTGCCTTATAAAATTGTCGGCGGACCGGATGAACTGGTGAAGGTGGAGGTACGCGGGAAGCAGTACACGCCTCCGGAGATTTCGGCGATGGTGCTGCAGGATTTGAAGAAGACGGCGGAGGATTATCTGGGCGAGACGGTGGATCGGGCGGTGATTACGGTGCCGGCGTATTTCAACGATGCGCAGCGGCAGGCGACGAAGGACGCCGGACAGATTGCCGGGCTGAAGGTGGAGCGAATCATCAACGAGCCGACGGCGGCGGCGCTGGCGTATGGTCTGGAGAAGAAGACGAACGAGAAGATCGCGGTGTTCGATTTCGGCGGCGGGACGTTCGATGTATCGATTCTGGATATCGGGGACAATGTGTTCGAGGTGCTGAGCACCAACGGGGATACGCATCTGGGCGGAGATGATCTGGATGAGCGGCTGATTCATTATCTGGCGGATGAGTTTAAGAAGAAGGAGGGGATCGATCTGCGGAAAGACCCGATGGCTCTGCAGCGTCTGAAGGAAGCGGCGGAGAAGGCCAAGTGCGAATTGAGCACGTCGGTGGAATCGACGATTAATCTGCCGTTTATCACGGCGGATGCATCGGGGCCGAAACACATGCAGATTACGCTGACGCGGAGCGCGTTCGAGAATCTGGTGAAGCCGGAGCTGGATCGGCTGCGCGGGCCCTGCGAGAAGGCGTTGTCGGACGCGCAACTGCCGGCGAAGGAGGTGGGGGTAGTG
>CAZOTP010000170.1:2461-7351 GCA_964582655.1 uncultured Pirellulales bacterium
TGGGCGGATCGACGCGCATTCCGAAGGTGCAGCAGATTGTGAAGGAGATTTTCGGCAAGGAGCCGAACAAGAGCATTAATCCGGATGAAGTGGTGGCGGTGGGCGCGGCGATTCAGGGCGGCGTTCTGGCGGGCGACGTGAAGGATATTCTGCTGCTGGACGTGACGCCTCTGTCGCTGGGCGTGGAGACGCTGGGCGGGGTGATGACCAAGCTGATCGAGCGGAACACGACGATTCCGACGTCGAAGAAGGAGATATTCAGCACGGCGTCGGACCATCAGCCGTCGGTGGATATTCACGTTTTGCAGGGTGAGCGGGAGTTCGCCAAGGACAACCGGACGCTGGGCCGGTTCCAGTTGACGGGATTGCCTCCGGCGCCCCGCGGGGTGCCTCAGATCGAGGTGTCGTTCGATATTGACGCCAACGGGATATTGAACGTCTCGGCGAAGGACCTGGCGACGGGCAAACAGCAGTCGATTGAGATCAAGGGGTCCTCGGGCCTGAGCGAGGAAGAAATCAAACGGATGACCCGAGAAGCCGAATCGCACGCGGAGGAAGACCACAAGCGCCGGCAACTGGTGGACCTGAAGAACCAGGCGGACCAGTTGATTTACAGCACGGAGAGCGTTCTGAAGGAGCACGGCGACAAGGTTCCGGCGGAAGAGCGAAGCAAGGTGGAGTCGGCGATCAACAGTCTCAAGGATGTGATCAAGCAGGATGACGCGGAAGCGATTCGCCGGTCGATGGAGGGGCTGACGACGGCCAGCCAGGCGGTAGGGAAGATTATGTACGAGAAGGTGGCTCACGCAGCGCCTTCAGGCGCAGCCGGGTCGGCCGGCGCGGCGGAAGGGAAAAAGAAAGGCGGGGACGACGATGTGATCGACGCGGAATATGAGGTAAAAAACTAGCCCGCATTATTTTTTGCCTGGGTCAAAAATCTGGTGAGAAAAGCGGGCTAGCCACCCGCAGAAATTGTGGTATAATGCATTTTGAAGAAGCGACAGGGCACGGCCGAGAGAGATCGGCCGTGCTTTTTTAAAACCGTTTGGGTTCGGGCGTTTGCGGTCGCCCGGAAGGACTTTTAAAAAACGAATGGATAGCCTGTGAGCAAAGCGAAACGAGCGATTTACCCCCGATCGAAGACCTCGGATGCGGCATTGCGCGCCAGCCGGATCTGGGCGAGCGAGATGGCGCGGCTGGCGGAGGACCGGAACTGTACGGATATTTCGGTGCTGGAACTGACGGAGATCAGCCCGGTGGCGAAGCATTTTGTGATCTGTACGGGAACGAGCGCCCAGCAGATACGTTCGGTGGCGCGGGAAATGGAGGAGCAGGGGAAGGGGCATGGATTCAAGGCGTACAGGCTGGCGGGTCTTCAGCAGGGGCGGTGGGTGGTGGTGGATTTTGTGGATGTGGTGGTGCATTTGTTCGACGGGGAGTACCGGCAGTTTTACGATCTGGAGATGCTGTGGGGGGATGTTCCGCGGCTGTCGTGGCAGCGGACGAAGGGCCGGGGCAAGACGGATACGAACGAGGAGTGAGCCGGTTGGTTTGAGACCTGCCGAAGCGATATGAAACCGATACGAGATATTCTGGAGCAGCGGGTGTCGGCGGCGATGTCGGCGGCGACGGGGCTGGCGGCGAGCGAAACGCCGGCGGTTGTGAAGCCATCGCAGGAGGAGCGATTCGGGGATTACCAGGCGAACGGGGTGATGGCTCTGGCGAAGCGGCTGAAGAAGAATCCGCGGGAGCTGGCGCAGGCGGTTTTGGCGAAGCTGGAGGCGGGGGATTTGTGCGAGTCGTGCGAGATCGCCGGGCCGGGTTTTATTAATTTTCGATTGAAGGCATCGTGGTTGGGGGAGAGGCTCTTGGAAGCGGCGGGGGATCCCAGGCGGCTGGGCGTGGATTCGGCGGAGGGGGCGGATGTAACGGTGGTGGATTTTTCGGGGCCGAACATCGCCAAGGAAATGCATGTGGGGCATCTGCGAAGCACGATTATCGGGGATGTGATTGCGCGGGTGCTGGAATTCTGGTACGGCGATCCGAAGAAGGTGATTCGGCAGAACCATGTGGGTGACTGGGGGACGCAGTTTGGGATGCTGATTTGTTATTATAACAAAACCCATCCCATGACAAATGGAATGTGGGATTATCAAATCGCTGATTTAGAGCAGTTTTATAAGGAAGCCCGGAAGCTTTATGATTCAGATCCGGAGTTTGCTCAGGCATCTAAAGAATGGGTACGCCTATTACAACAAGGAGATACACAAGCTCGTTTTCTCTGGACAGCTATGCGTCAGGCTTCGCTTATGCATTGCCAAGAGATTTATGATTTGCTACACGTTAAACTGGGAGCGGGAGATATTAGAGGGGAAAGCGATTACAATGAGGATTTGCCGAAGGTAATCGAGGATTTGAAGGGAATGGGGCTGTATGAGGAGTCGGACGGGGCGGGGGGTGTGTTGCTGGAGGGGTTTAAGACGAAGGAGGAGGAGCGGCTCCCCTTGATTGTGCAGAAGAGCGACGGGGCGTATTTGTACGCGACGACGGACCTGGCGGCGATCCGGTACCGGGTGCGTGAGTTGCAGGCGAAGCGGATTATTTACGTGACGGATGCGCGGCAGAAGCAGCATTTCGAGATGGTGTTTGCGTGTGCGCGAAAGGCCGGCTGGGCGAAGACGGGTGAGGTTTCGCTTGAGCATGTTCCGTTTGGGAGCGTGCTGGGGGAGGACGGCAAGCCATTCAAGACTCGAAGCGGGGAGAATATCAAGCTGAAGGATTTATTGCGGGAGGCACAGCAGCGGGCGCGGAAGGTGGTGGAGGAAAAAAATCCGGAACTGACGGAAGAGCAGAAGGAGGCGATCGCCCGGGCGGTGGGGATCGGGGCGGTGAAGTACGCGGATCTGTCGAATCATCTGGGCAGCGATTATGTATTCCGCTGGGACAGGATGCTGGCGATGGAGGGGAACACAGCGCCGTACATGCAGTATGCCTACGCGCGGGTGCAGAGCATATTCCGGAAGGGTCAGGTGGAGGAGCGGGAGATGGGGAATGCGCCGCGGGGAATTGCGCTGACGGAGCCAGGGGAAATGAGGCTGGCGATTGCGCTGCTTCGATTCGGCGAAGCGGTGGAAGCGGTGGCGCGGGAATTGCAGCCTCATTTGCTGACGAATTATCTGTTTGATCTGGCGCAGGCGTTCAGCGGCTTTTATACGCAGTATCCGGTTTTAAAGGCGGAAGAACCGGTTCGCGGCGGAAGGCTTTTGTTGTGCCGCTTGACGGCGGATACGCTGCGAAAGGGTCTGGAGCTGCTTGGGATCGGTGTTTTGGACCAGATGTAACTCTTTTCTGGCAAGAGGGTTGCAGCGATAATATTAAATTTATCGGATCAATTTTCGGATTGTCGGGCATGGACTTGACAGGATTTGAGAGGGAGGGTACATTGATGAGGCAGGATTGATTCCGGTGCGAAACCGTTATTCCGAGTGTTCCCGAACACGAATGCTTTGAAAGCAAGGAGAACGACATGGTGGACTTTGCGGATCTATCGCAGGGCGGTTGGAAGATGTGGGGATTGATGGTTTCTACAGTGATGGTGGTGATCGGGGGAGGCTTTACGGTGGTCCATCAGTTCCGAGGCCCCGTTCTGTCGAATGAAGTCGGTTTGAAGTGTTCGAATCCAACCTGTGATTATGCGCAGACGATGTCGCTGGACCAGAAAAAGGAGATGGCCAAAGCGGATTATGAAAAGTGGAAGCAGGCGAATCCGGGGCGCATGCCGATCGTGATTACCGAGATGCCCGATACCGTGGCGATGGGCCCGGAAGC
Source organism: uncultured Pirellulales bacterium (assembly GCA_964582655.1). Lineage (GTDB taxonomy): Bacteria > Planctomycetota > Phycisphaerae > Sedimentisphaerales > SM23-30 > CAZOTP01. The sequence goes on from CAZOTP010000170.1 coordinate 6,290, forward strand.
GCAGGGGAAATCGCCCCAGGAAATCATTGATATGATGATTATCAGCCGGTGGGGCGAAGTCTCGCAGAATCTTCCGCTGACCTGCCCGAAGTGCGGTCAGCCCTCGGTGTATCGGGCGACGATCTGCGAGAAATGCGGAACGGTCTTTTTCAAAGATCCGCAGCGAAACCCGGAATATCCGGATACCTGTCCGAGCTGCGGTCACAGCAAGAGAAAAGCCAAAAAAGAGGCAGAGAAATAATATTTCGCCGGTCCCCCGGCTTTTCCCGCAAGCGGATATTTGCCTTTTGCGCCAGGTAACAGAAACTAGGCCGCGTTTCTCACCTTTTTTTTGTTTGGCGAGGCTATCCTAGCCGGCGGCTTCGTTCGGCGGAACCATCCATCCTCGACTTATATACGTATAAGCCTGCGGAGTCCTTGGGCCTTGCCGCCAGCCAGCCTATCGCGCGTCAAACCGGCTGCCTATCGCAAGGGATGCGAACACGGACGATAGACGGTTTTGTCAACGCGACTTTTCTGGCTGAGTTAAAAATATGGTGAGAAATGCTGGCTAGAACCGCGCTTCTGCGAGCGCGGTTTTTTTATGATCCGACGTGTTGCAAACGCCGCGGTCTTATCCGATGGCGTTGTGATACTCCTGCAGGGAATTGACGCGAGGCTCCTGCTGAATCCGGGCGGCGATTCCTTTGGCGGCGGCGGCGGCGGCGGTGGTGGTGGTGATGTAGGGGATTTTGTATTTGATGGCGGATTTTCGGATGTAGGAATCGTCGTACTGGCTTCGTTTGCCGGCGGGGGTGTTGATAATCAGTTGAATCTGATTGTTTTTGATGGCGTCGGCGATATTGGGTCTTCCTTCGTAGAGTTTGAGGAGGAGTTCGGCGGGGATGCCCTGCGCGATGAGGTGTTTGTGCGTTCCGGCGGTGGCGAGAATTTGGAATCCGCACTTGTGGAAGGCGCGGGCGGGTTCCGTGATGGCGTTTTTGTCGGAGTCGGCCAGGGTGATGAGAATGGCGCCCCGGGAGGGGAGGGTCGGCTGGGCGGCTTCCTGGGCCGTGCAGCAGG
>CAZOTP010000171.1:0-7335 GCA_964582655.1 uncultured Pirellulales bacterium
CATCCTCCCTCATCCCCACGAATCTCGCAAGATGCGGTTCACCGGACGGTTACGATTTTAATCGGGGCCCTGGGCCTGATGCGGAAACAGAGGCGGTAATCCCGCCGGATGATAAAATCCTCGTGTAGGGGCAATTCTCCCTTCTGATTCACATACAAACGGGTGTGAATCAGAAGGGTTTTTTATAGACTCAGATTACCCAGGGTATGAATGCTGTACAGCAATGCCCGCGGCAGGTGGAATGGATCTTTCACGGGCAAACTTTTGATAATGGGCGGGATGGGCTTGCCAAACCGGTCCAGATTCTGATACCAGTCGCCATGCTGCCGGTTGGGGTATCTCTCAAACGCATAGTCATGAACTTTCCAGTACCACTCCAAACACCACGGCTCACGGGTCACCTCATGCGCCCGCAATAAGCCATACAGCGCCTCCGTCACGGGCCACCAGGGCTTGGAATCCGGAAGGTGCCACACCGGCGCCCCTCCCTCCGTATGGCAAGCCAGGTTAATCCCGCCATATTCGTTATCCCACCCCTTCTCGATATGCCATCGAATGGCCTCCATTGCCGTTGCGATTCGGTCCTGTCGATTGTGATACCGATAAATCCGCTCCAGAAACCACATGCTTTCAATCGCATGCCCTGGCAAATATGTCTTTCCGGCGTCATCATTCACCAGGCCTCCCCCTGGCTGTATATATTCATATAGAACCTTATCCTTCGTATGCAAATGCTGTGTCATGATTCGTTCCGCCAGTTCCAGCGAGCGGGCCATCATCGTCCGGTCCTGGATGGTGATTCCCAGTTCATGATAAAACAGCGCAAATTGCATTAAGGGCCCATGCGACTGTTTCCCTGCCGGGATGGGGTGCGGCATTGTCGGAAATAAGCGATGATCTTCCAGCAGGGGGCTTGTTCGCCGCCAGATCGCCTCGGCCATTTCCAACGCCTGTGGATTTTTTGTCACCCGGTAATATGCCGTCAGCCCGTACAGGATAAATCCGTCCACATAAATGCTCTGGTAGGGTATCGCAACACTCCCGTCCTCATGAAGCTGAAACACCCATGCCCCATCCGCATCCCGACCGTATTTCATCACAAACCGGGCGATATTGTCCGCGATTTCCAGCCATAGCGGATTCTGCTCATATTCCCCGTACAGAGTTGAAAACGTCCATAGGGCCCGCCCCTGTGACCACATAAACTTGTCCGTGGACAGCACCCGCCCGTCATTCTCCACAATATTGTTGATCCCCCCGCTCTTCCAGTCCACCAACTTCACCCAGAATGGCATCACCTGCCGCTCCAGATGATCCCGGTAAAAGGACAAAAGATCTTGAATGGCATGTTTCAGACGCATCAGATTCTCCGTGTTAGCAGAACAGATTGAATATCAACAAATCGATACAGAGATCGCCATGTTTCCCCCCAAAAATCACTTGCCTCTATCATCTGACTTTATTACAGTATAGTTGCTGTGGCGCGAATATTACATAATGACGCAAATTCATTATAGATGAAATAGCTATGATTGGAAACAAAATAATAAAAAGACTTTTGTTTTGTTTTCGCAATCTCGCGCGACCCGAGTTTATTCTCTTGGCATTAGGTTTCATTTGTACAGTCATTTCAAAAGGCCATGCCCTCTCTCGGCTCCACAGCAACAATCTCTTTTTGGATATACTGTATGCAACCTGTTCGGATGCACTCTTCTTTATAGGCGTGGCCTCGTTGATTCTTCTCTTCCTTCCATTTAAATATAGCATCACTTCCCGCGCCGCCACGGTTGTGTCCGCCCTCATCGCGATATGGTCCATTTTTAATTTTTGCTGGCTGTTTAAAAACACGGTGCAACTGCAACCGCGGCTCTTAATGATTCTATTCCGGGATATGGAGCACTTCTGGCCTGTCTTGAAAGGAAACTTGATTGCTTATTATCCCTATACAATCCTGCTGTCCATCATGATGGTCATATTTATAGTTATCCTTTTGGTGTTTACGATTTATCCCCTGAGAAATACAATCTCCAAACAGCATTGTATAAAATGGGGAGTTATACTGATTCTTTTTACCACAGTGATGGGCATCCTCCATCCCCTTTGCATTTTTAGGATGCGGCGAAATGTCGCCCAGGAATCCATGTCATTCAGCAGCCATTGGTATGCGATTGCTTCCCTCTGGAAAACCTATCGTAATGGCTCCCCGCCGCAATCCAGTTATCGAATCCCGCCCGTAAAAGGGAAAAGGATTCTTACTCCGCCGCCCGTCAACGCCAATCCCCCGAATATTGTCATGATTCTGATGGAAAGTATTTCTTATGCAGAAACTTCCTTAGCCAATCCCTCTTTGAACAATACCCCGGCCATAAAAGACCTTGCCCGCCGCGGCATCGAATTTATCTGCTCCCGAGCTCCTGTCTCTCATACTACCAAGGCCCTCTGGACAATCTTCACGGGTACCTATCCTGTTATTGAATCTGATTTTGTTGAAGCGGTTCCTCAAGAAGTGCCGTATGAAGGATTGCCTTCGATTCTGTCTCGTATTGGTTATCGAAGCGCCTTTTTTGAAATGCCCAAGGGATCCTTTGAATGCGCTCCCGGCCTGATGCATAACCTGAACTTCGATTATGCCTTTTTTCGCGAAAATCTCAATGATCCATCGTCTTATTTAACCGTCATGAGCGGTGACGATTTCCAATTAATCGATCCGGCTGTACAATGGATTTCCCAATCTTCCCAACCATTCCTCCTTGTATTCATGACCTCAGTTGCCCATGATCCCTATGTCCTGCCGGAATGGTTTGAAAAGCCGCTTGCCTCCCCCCTCGACTGTTATCGCCAAACGGTTCGTTATACGGATAATTTTGTAAAAAACGTGTATGATAAAATTCTGTCCCTGGGTCACACCAATACCCTGTTTTGCATCTTGGGCGATCATGGAACGAGTTTTCGAACGGAAGAAGGATCTGGGCGATGGATTCCTTATGAAGAAGTAATTCGCATACCCTGGTTTATTCTGTGGGAGGGACACGTCCAGGCAGGAACTCGAGTTTCTTCCCCTTGCTTTCAAACGGATATAACACCCACTCTCCTTTCTCTTCTTGGTTTTGATGTTTCCAATGCCGGTTTTGATGGCTACAACGCTTGCGGCCCAATCCCTTCAGACCGAAAATTATTCTTCTCTTCCTGGTTTTATGACAGCCCTATGGGATATATCCAATATCAACACAAATACGTATATTGGCCCTATTTGGATAATATTTTCCAATATGATCTGTCTGTCGATCCGAATGAGAATAATCCTGTTATGATTGCTAACGAAAAAGTAGCTCTGGTGAAAAAGGATATACTGGCATGGCAGAAACAGCAAAATATTTTTATTGACAAGAGGCGATTTTATCAGGTAATTTTATACGATCATTGGCGAACGATCGGAATCGGGCGGTCCGCATGGGCCTATTATTTGCCATGAGGATTCGCTTTTCATGAAAAATCAGTATGAATCAAATACGAATGAATGCGATTCCAGAAACATTTCCATCGAGGTATCGTGTACCGATAGCGAGATTTCTTGTCCTATTTGGACTGACGATCATTCTCTTCTGGCCGGAAATCATCTCCATTTTCCATATTTCTGTTTTTCAGAGTGATTATATTCACATCCTATTTATCCCTTTTATTATACTTGCGTTTGCTTTCCTGCACCGCAATGCTTTGCTTTCGAGTATCCGTTTGGCCGGAAACGGATCGGGCCTTATCCTCGTCCTGGCAGGTACCCTTCTGTATGCTTTGGCATCCTGGCCCTTTTCCTTCGGCTTATTGCGGCAACTGGCCATGCTCCCCGTACTGGCCGGCATTGTCCTCCTTTCGTTCGGATACAAATTCCTGATCCGGACCTCCCCGGTATTCCTGCTGCTGATTCTGCCTGTTCCACTTGGAAGCCGCCTTTATGCACGATTAATCATATTTCCCGAAACTTATACAATTCGCATCACGGCGGAAACCCTGAATCTGCTCCCTGGAATCGATACGGAAATTCAAGGGAATGATTTGATTCTGATTCGCGGATCCCACAACCAAGTCGTGGGACTGGGGGAATCCAATCGTGCCGCCCGATTATTTTATCTATATGGAGTCCTTGGAATTTTCGTAATTTATTCTCAAAATATATCTTTTTCGCGCAAAACAATTGCCCTGTGTTTTCTGGGGCCATTGATTTTACTTGGGAACCTGGTTCGTTTCGAGATATGGTCAATCATTCTGGCATTTGGCAACTATGAACCGACAAATCTTTTTCCTAAAACCGCCTCCGCTTTTTGCGCTATAGGTTTTTGCTATTTCACGGTCATCCTGCTCTGCAGTATAAAATTGCGCCTATTCATAGAAGATTCGATCCAAACGGAAAAATGAATAACAACCATTTTTATATCGATAATACTTCCACAGCGTCCCTCTCCCCCCGATTGCTGAGCATCCCCTTTTGTTTGACCGTTTTGTTCCTGCTTGGAGCGGCTCTTTTTCTACGTCCCGCCGTTAATAGCTTGTCAAAGGCCTATCAAAAATCACCCGCGAAACTGCGGAAATCCATGAAGGAATTCTCGCCTCTCTCATTACCCAACTTTAAAACCGGCTGGAAAATATCGTATCAGAATGCTCAGATTGAAGATTTGGGAACCGATCAATATCTTCATATATTATTCGATCGCATCAATAAAAACGTGGAACCGCAGCATATGGAGCTGTTCCTGACATATTATAATAATCCGGAAGATAAAGTGCCGCATACACCAGATGTCTGCTCTCGCCAAGCCGGCGCTGTTACCAAAGAGATCTCTTCCATTGATTTGAATATTCCGGCATTGGGTTCAGAAGGCGCTTCGATTCCTGCGCAATTGTTCATTTATCAAAACAAGGGGGTTAATGAATATTCCTACGACATTTTTTTCTTCTCCGTCTGCGGGAAATTTCGGAGCACTCGGAACGGCGTTCGTCTCGTCTTGGCCAATCCCTTCAATCGCCATGTTTATTTCAGTAAAATCGAAGCCGCATCAACGGCTTCTCCCGATGCGGATCCCAATTTGTATATCGATGCCTGCAAAAACCTCATCGCGGAAACTCTGCCGGTATTGGTAAATGAATTTTTCCCCGCTTCGCAAAATGGTTCCGACTAAAGAGCCTGCCCTCGGCTTCTTTTCCGTTGTACCCATAAAAAGTGAAATGACAATACCAGAAATAAAAGTATGCCTAAATAGATTCGATAACGAGCCGGCTCCGGTTGTGGCGACCAAATATCCCTTATCTGAACGCATTCGCCATTTATATATGACAAGCTCAAAGGTACATGCCCCAACACCGCTCCCTTGCTGCCGACTCGCAGACTAAACGTCTTTGTCTCTTGCGGTTGAATGCCCGCTTGAACCTCTTGGGTCCATGCACGATAGATGCTGTCCGAATAGGATTTCTTCCATTGATTCGGGCCTTGAAAACTATAGGAAGAGTGACATAGAATTTCAAAGCTTACAATAGCGGCATGACTAAGATTGGTTACAGAATAAGTATAGATGCTCGCTTGCACTTCCACCTTCAGTTTTGCTTGTTGGCATTCGAAAGTCATGGATGATTCCGAAGAATCTGCGTAACAAAGCGGAATGCCGGCAATCATACATAGAAATGTCTCAGGCAGATGGTTCAGAACCATTGATTCTCATCCTATTCAGACATGGGCATCCATAGGTAGAGGAACTGCGGACCTTCCGCCTTCAGCCAGTGAGGCAATTCCACATTGATCAGGGAGGAACCTGCTGGAATCGCCGGCGCCGTCGAATACAGATTCGACCGATACCCGTACGAACGATCGTACATCACGACCTTCGCCGTTTGGATGCCTGCCGCCTGTTTCGCCCATTCCACCGCATCAGAGGGGTACCCCACCCGGTCCACCAGCCCCGCTTCCATAGCCTGCTGTCCCGTAAACACACGCCCGTCCGCCAGCGTCTTGAGCTTTTCCCGATCCAGATTCTTCCGCCCATCCAGAACCACGGTTACAAACTTCTCGTAAAATTGCAGGATGATATCCTGTAAAATCTGTTGTTCATCCGCCGCCAGCGGCTTCAAAGGGCTGGCGATGTCCTTAAAATGCCCGCTCTTGATCGCCACCGCTTCAATCCCCAGCTTGTCCATCGTTCCTTTGAAACTCACCGTCTGCATGATGGTCCCGATGCTTCCGGTCACCGTCGTCGGCTGCGCCATGATTCCGTCGCATCCGCATGCCAGGTAATATCCCCCGCTCGCCGCCACATCCAGCATGTTTGCCACAACAGGCTTGCCGCTTTCTTTTCGAAATTTTTGCAGCGATTGATACATGGCGTCGCTTGCCGCCACCGTCCCTCCCGGAGTATTCAGTCGAATGACCGCCGCCTTCACCTGCGAATCCTTCTGCGCGGCGTCCAGCTTCTCCTGGAACAGGCTCACGGGGTTCTCTCCGTTCTGAAACAATCCCGATGCCTGCTGATTCATCAGGATTCCATCGACATCGATAACCGCGATTTTATCCCGCACAAACATCCCCTTGCCCGGCTCCACCACATATTCCCGCAGTCCATCCCTGGCATCCACGGGCCGGATCAGCAACGCCGGATTTCCGCACCCCGTCCCAACCAGAATCAACATACTGCACAACAGGATCCATATACTATTTGTTCGCATGGCACCCATTCTTTCCGTCTCATGGAAATCCGAGACAACATGATTCTTCACCGCCGCATACTAGGCGTTTTGCGCCACCTGCACGTACTGCATCCGAAGTTCATGCAAGGCCATCGAAATCGCACGGCTTTCTTCCGCCGTCAGATTTCCTTTGGTCTTGTCCTCCAGCATCTGCAGCGTATCGATATGATACTTTGCAAGCTCCAGATTCACCGCCGGGGTCTCCTGCCCTTCCACCCCCAAGCATCCAAGACTATACAGCGCCTGAATCATAATCGAATTCATCAGCGTCAAAAAACCGACCGGCGGAACTCCCTGTTCTCGCCGCGATCCCGCATTGACGCCTGTGGAAGGTTTTGCCTCTTCAGTTTGGGAGAGCTTTTCTTTTTCTTTCTGCGCCTGATGTTTCCAGTCTTCATCCGATACAATTTTTACATCTTTGTTCTGGTTCATAATTTGCACGCCCTTTTCATGGAAGTTCGCGGACTAGTTTTACGGATTAACGCACAGGCCTCCACCGCCGTGGGGAAGTGCTGGTCGGGATACGCTGCCTGCTTTGCCGCCGCTACCAGCCCCACAAACATCGGCTGCGGCCGCAGAGGCCGCGACGTCAAACACGGATGCGCCTGT
>CAZOTP010000172.1:0-7310 GCA_964582655.1 uncultured Pirellulales bacterium
TATCGGTTTCCGACCATGGTTTTGTCCGGTTCCGCGTTATCCCCGTCCCGGGCGAACCGAACTTGTGTCTCCGGGGGATCCCCGTATAATGCCTGAGGCATGAAACCTGAGAGCCAAACCCATGATGTGTCCCGGCTGCCTTACCTGACCTGGGAACTTGCCGGCGTCGGCGGGCAATACAAGACCGCGGCCGACGATTTTTTTGTCGAGGAACTTCCTCTGTATGCCTTTTCCGGAAAAGGAACGCATGTATATGCCCTGATGGAGAAAACCGGAATATCCACCGCCAACGCCCTGGCCGCCATCGCCGGAGCCCTGAATCGCAAACCGCGGGACATCGGTTTTGCGGGCCTGAAAGACGCCCACGCGGTGACCCGCCAATGGATTTCGATCGAGCACCTCGATTCCCGGATCCTGAAAACGCTGTCCTTCCCCAACATCCAATTTCTGGAAATCCACAGCCACACCAACAAGATCAAACTCGGGCACCTGGCCGGCAATCGGTTCCGCATCCGCATCCGCAATCTCACCGCCCCCCGCGATACCCTTCTTTCCCGGACGGAAGGCATTCTCGCCGTTCTCCAGAAACGGGGCGTTCCCAATTATTTCGGCCCGCAGCGATTCGGCAATCATGGCGACAGCCATCTTCTGGGCTATGCCCTGCTCAAGGGCCGGATCGAGGAATTCATGGATCTCTTTCTGGGGAATCCCAAACCCGGCGACGTTCCTCCCGTCCAGAAAGCCCGTCAGCTTTATGAACAGCGGCAATACGCCAAGGCCTACTCGGCGTGGCCCTATTCCTTCCGCGAGCACCGCCGGCTTCTCCGCGCCCTTATGCAGAAAAACGCCACCAAAAAGAAAGCGTATTACCGGCTCGACATCTCCGCGAAAAAATTCCTGATCAACGCCTGGCAGTCCTCCCTTTTTAACGAAGTTCTGGCCTCCCGGCTGCAAAGCATGGACCGGCTTTTGGCGGGGGATATGGCCTGGAAACACGACAACGGCTCCTGCTTTCGCGTTGAAGACCCCGCTGCAGAACAGCCCCGCTGCGATCGATTTGAAATCAGCCCGACCGGCCCCATTTTCGGTTTTCGAATGACCGAGCTGGCCGGTCCCGCCGCCGAAATCGAATCCCCGATCCTGGCCGCGGCGGAGGTGACGGCTCGCGACTTCCGGCAGATGGGGCAGTATGGCGTGCGGGGCAGCCGAAGACCGCTGCGATTCCCCCTGCGAGGCGCAACCGCCAAAACCGGCTCCGACAGCCGCGGCGACTATCTGGAACTTGGCTTTACCCTGGATGCGGGCTGCTACGCCACCAGCGTTCTCCGGGAAGTGATGAAATCCCAACCTTCTTTGGATGAAGAAACTCCCTAAGGGCTTTCATTATCCCAACACGAAGTCCCTTCCCTTCGAACCAAGAGAATTCCCCGGCGTTCCAAACGCCTGTTTTGAATCCTGCCGATCGCGGTCGAACGGGATTCGGCTCAGCCGCGTTTCTTGAGAATCATCGCGACCACGATAAGAACCACCGCTGCACCCATCACAATCCAGTTCCATGTAGCCAAAGCTGCCATCGTTTATCTCCTTTCACGTTCCAGCCACGTCAAGAACTCGATTCGCTGATCCGCCTGAAAGCGGTTTATGTCATCCGGCGATGAAACGACCAAACGCTCCGCGGCGCCCGCCTGGTCCCAGTATGTTTTTGCCGCTGCCGCGCAGGCAAGGACATCCGCCGCATTCGCGTGCCGATCCCGCTTGGGCGCTATAATCAGACAACTCCGCGGCGCCACCAGGGACAGCACCTCTGTATAATTATACGGGATTTCCGTTTCGCGTCCATGAAAAATCCCCAGTTTTGGCGTGATGGCGTGCCACTGCCACCACCGCCGGATTCCCCCGGTCATCCTCGCGTCCGTATCCGTCTGCCAGGGGGTAAAGCCGCAGAAACTGGCGACTCCGGCAATCCGCCGGTCCAGCGCCGCCGCATGCAGGGCGACCATTCCGCCCAGGCCATACCCCAGCAGATAAATCCTCTTGCCCCGCACGCCGGGTATCTGGCCCTGCGCCTGCCCGTGGCCCTGGTCCAGAAAATCCACCGCGCAGTGAACATCATACACCATCCGCCCCAGCTTCGACCACCGGGGATAATGTTGATAAAAATCCCTCCCCTCCAGCAGCCGCAGCCCGAAACCGCACTGGTCATACGCCAGCACGGCGTATCCCTCTTTCGCCAACGCATGATACACTGACACATTCTCTTCCACCCCGTATCCTTCATTGTACCCGGTTCCGTAGGAAAACGGGTGCAGCCAGATCACCGCCGCCAAAGGCTCCTTCAACTCCGGATTAAAATACAGATTGCCCGGCACTCCCGCCCCGAAACTCACCCGCACCCGCGCTGTTCCCTTCGCCTGCCACCGGTCATGCCCCATCTGCTCATCTTCCTCATCCGTAAAGAACCGCGTCTGTCCCTCTCCCTCGATCCGCTCCGGCTTTTCCCCCAGCATCCACACCATCCGTTTTCGAATCGATTCCGCTTCGCTGTTGCACCCTGATACATCCGGTGTTTCCAGATCCTCGTTCCGCTGCAGCCGCTTCCAGGCTTCCCAGTCGAAATGATGGATCAGCCGCTCCGGGAAATCCTCCTGTTTGATGTTCCCTCGCCCAAACGCCAGATCGAACCAGTCCAGATTCCGCCGATACCGCTCCGGGGCGATATAAGTCTTATAAGGCAGTGTCTGATGGCCGCCAGGCCGGTAATCCACCCGCAGCCGCTCCCCATACCCCAGCAGCCGGTACACCTGGCAACCCTCTAAATACCCCCGCTCCACTGCGAACGTCGGATCCCCGTCATCGGTATAAGCCGTATCCAACAGGCAATGCCGCGGCGCAATCAGCCCCAGCCAGCCGTGGCTGTCAATCGGCAATTCATTCTCCCGCCCTGCGTAGCCCCGAAGGCTCTCCAAAAACCACTGACCCGCGAAATCGCAGCACGCCTCCCCGAATCCCTCCCGTCCGTTGAACCGGTACGGCGCAGAACCGCCCGCTCCCGAACTCCTCGCTACAACGCATGTGATGCGATCATCCAGCGCCGCCGCGACCAGCGACTGCTTCCCGTACCGTGAAAATCCGATGATTCCCACCTGTCCATTCGCGACCGGATAGCCGTACTTCGGATCCAGCAGAACATCCAGCGTCCGACCCGCCAGCCACGCCTTTACCGCAATCTCTCCCCAGCTTGCCTGCGGATACGCCTTGCGAAATCCTTCCCATACGGTCTGATATTCCGGATACGCCTCTTCTTCGTGATGGCTGTCCACTCCCGGATACAGACAAACCATGTATCCCCGCCGGATTGCCTCCTCCGCCCAGCCCATCTGATAGAACCGCGGCGCCGTCAGAAGCAACGGGAACGGACCCTCCCCCACCGGGATCCATACCTGCATTGGAAACGACAATTTCCCGGGCGTATCCAGCGTCACCTTCACATCCCGTCGGATCCAACCGTCTTCGGTTTTCTCCTCCCGCACCACTTCCACCTCCAGAACAGTGGGCGTTTCGTCCGGAACCGTTCCGATAAATACCGCCATCATCAAGTCCCGAATCTCCCGCCGCCTCTGATCCCACTCCTCCGCCTTGGTCACTTTCCGCCCGTCCTGAAACTTCAGCAATGGCGGCAAATCCGCGCACGGAGCAGAGGCATTCGACTGGCCTGCGAATGAAACACTGCCAGCCCAGAGGATCATACATCGCAATAGAATTTTTCGCATCGTCGGCTTCATCATATGTTCCGTGTCCAGAAAGCCCTGTCGCTTTTCATCATCATAACAATATTAGCACGCGGGAAAAATATTTTTTTTACATTTCAACCTGGTCGCTGCTATAGTGTTCATTATCAAAAAGCTGTGTAAATCAACGGATAAGGAGCGATCTATGAAACAGACCCTTCCACTCATTTCGTTTATTGTGGCTTGTATTACAAGCTGCGTTACCGTCAACGTGCAAGCCGATACCCCCGCCGCATCAATTGACATCGCCCCCTTCGCGCTGCCCAACTGTCCGCCCGGCGAAATCTGGTTCGAGCAGCCCCGCGATATCCTTACACTTAAGGTCGAGTTTAACAGCCCTCCTCCAAACGAGATAGCTCTCTCTTACCGTCAGAAATACTGGCCCGCCAAACGACTGGAAATCATGGAAACCGCAGGATACCCCTTCAGTTTCGGCTGGGCCGAACAGGACGACTGGTTTACCAGCCAGTGGAAAAACGCCGCCATCCACATCTCCCCCGCCGACCAGCCGAATTCCGTCTGGATCGAATTCCAGAATCTTTCCGCGGAATCCTTTCCCGATTTCAATCCCAAAGAAAATCATTATGACGTCAACTATCGCCGCACCCTCGCTCTGAAAATCGAAACTCCCAGTCCCGACGTCATCCGGCAAATCGCCGTCTTCACCGTCTCTCCCGTGGAATATACAACATTGAATGTCCGATTCGACATTCAAAAAAAATCGTTTGAAAAATCCCTCCGCCTCACCGGCTATAATACCATCCTCGAATCCCCGTTCTCCCTCGACCGCGCGAACTGCAAACGCGATACATTCCCCATCACCGTCCGCCGTTTCAAACCGCTCCACAAATACTCCGGCGATGACTCCCTCCTTCTCTTCCACATCGATGATGACCTCTTTACCGTCTCGCTCACCTCCCTTGACAACGAAGGCCCCGTCTGGTTCCCCGAAAAAGGGTTCTTCATCACGAATGCGGACAATCCGATTGCCTTCGAAGACTATCAAAACCAATTCCGCGATGAAAAAACCATCGCCGACCGCGTCTTAACACGAACTGATTTCCCCAAAGAACAGTCCCGTTTTGAGTCTTATGTGAAGCAGCCCCGGCCGCACGCCGCCGATTACGCCATTGGCTGCGCTCTGGCCAGTCAGAAATTCATCATCAACAGCTATGGCGATCTCCTCATGCCCAAACGCCTGTTCAAACGTGAATGCATCGGAGGCAAAGGCCTGGGCCGTCTTAAAATGAACATGGAAGACGCCGATAAACATAATAACGGCGCCCGCCTCACCTTCGGAAAAACCAGTACACGAAATCTCGATGCATGGCGAATTTCCGCCCGCTTTGCCGATCCCGAACCCGTCCTCATCTATAACATCCGCGCCCAGCGAAGAGGAATTGTCCTCGAACAAAAATTTCTTGCCGTCCCCCTCCTCACTTCCATCAACGACAATTGGGCCGTCGATGATCCCATGGTCGCCCTCGTCCGTCTCCGCTTCGAAAACAAAACCAATCACCCGGAATCCGTCGAATTTCCTCTGACCTATTCTCAAATCCATACTCCCCTATACGATCCGCTTACCCTTCGAAACAATCAAATCCTCAGCCCTTTCGAAGGAAAAGATTATCTTCGTTTCGCCGTGCAAACCGATATGCAGCTCTCCGCCGAGGGAAATCAGGTCGTCCTCCGTCAAACTCTCTCGCCGGGGCAATCCTGCCTCGCCGTCGTCAAAGTCCCCTTCCTCACCCTGGAATCCGCCGACGAATTCCGTGCTCTTGATGCTCTCGACTTCGAAAAATCCTGCCCCGAAGTAACTGCCTACTGGCACCGCACTTCCGACCGCGGCGCCGTCCTTCAGACTCCCGAGCCGGAACTGGAAGCCCTGCATGCTTCTCATTTGTCCCACGTCCTGATGTCCGACTTCGCCCGACCCGCCGAGCCCGAACTGATCAATACTTGCGTCGGCACCCCCTGCTACGCCGACTACCCCAACGAATCCTGTATGATCATTCATGACCTCGACGAACGGGGCCTCCACGACGACGCCCGCCGCCGACTGGCCGTCTGGATCAAATACCAGTCCACCAAAGCCCTGACCGGAAACTTCACCGATCAAAACGGTCTCTTTCAGGGCAGCGGCGGTTTCGAACAGGGATACTACAACCAGAACCACGGCTTCGTCATGTGGTGTCTGGCCGAACATTATTTCTTCACCCGGGATGAAGCCTGGCTCCAGTCCATCGCACAGAATCTCCTCGACGCCGCCGACTGGATCGTCCGTCAGCGGCAGCAGACCATGAAACCGCTGCCTCATTCGCGGGGCTGGGAGTACGGCTTTTTCCCCGCCGGCTCCCTCGAAGATGTTCAGGATTACTGCTACTGGCTCGCCACCAACGTCCTCACCTGGCGGGGCATGGAATGGACCGCTCGCGCCCTGGAGGATATTCAGCATCCCCAGGCCGCGCGAATTCGCAAAGAATCTGACGCATTCAAAACCGATCTTCTCAAAGGCTTTGAAATCTCCCGCCAGCATTCCCCCCTCGTCCGCTTCCGCAGCGGCGTCTGGGTCCCGCACTATCCCAGCCGACTCTATCTCCGGGGTCGCGATACGGGCTGGGGGCGCGAAACCCTCGAAGGCGCCGTCTATCTGCTGATTTCCGGACTCTACGACGCCAACTCTCCGCAGGCCCGCTGGATTCTCGACGATATGCAGGACAACCGACTTACCCGCACGCCCTACAGCTACCTCATTCCCCATTTCGAAATGCAATGGTATGGCCTCGGCGGCATTTCGATGCAGCCGCTCCTGCTGCCCAGCCTCATCCCTTACCTCGACCGCGATGAACCGGAAGTCTATCTCTGGATGTTCTACAACAATTTCAACGCCGTCTATCGAGAGGAAATCAACGCCATCTGCGAACATCCCACGCCCATCCTCGGCAAATCCGGCGTCGTCTTCAAACCCTCCGATGAAGCCAATGGCACCTCCTGGATGCGATACATGTTCGTCTATGCCTCCCCCGATCAGAGCCTCCTCCATCTTGGCCGTGCCATCCCGCGAAAATGGTTCGAGCAGAACAATCCCTTCTCCGCGCAGCTCGTCGCCACGCCCTTCGGCACCGTCTCCGTCCGCTACTCTCCCGACCCCGACAGCAAAACCATTACTGCCGAAGTGGATTTTCAGCAAAAAATCGCTCCCAGGCAATTCCTCCTTCGCTTCCGCACCCCGGATAAAAAACCTCTCCAATCCGTCCGCATCAATGACCAGCCCTCCTCCTCCTTCGACCCCGCCAAAGGCGATGTCACCCTCACCAGCCTCTCCGGCCCTATCCGAGTCACCATAACCTATGAGTAAAATAGCGCTTACCGGGAAACATGATTCCCCCTCAACGCAATAGTAAAGTTTCCTTGACTGTTCCGGAACACTGGATAAGATTCCTTTACTAGCGAAAAACTCTGGTAAAGGAAGTTTAACAACCACGAAACGCACCACAGACACATATCGAATAAGGACTGCAT
>CAZOTP010000173.1:0-7301 GCA_964582655.1 uncultured Pirellulales bacterium
GGGCATGCGGTTCCTCAAACGACGGTCCCCGCCAGTACTCATCCCCCGCAAACGGTTCATAAAACTCCATCCATTGGAAATCCAAACCTCGTAATTCCGCAACGCTCTGAGCCCCCTGCAATACCTCGGCCGAAAAATCCTTCTCCGCATTCCGTTGTCTTATTTTCGGAGATAGCAACTGAATATACAGGCCAAACTCCCGTTCCGAATGGATTGCATAGTAATCCGGTTCCCCCGCCAATTCACCATAGTACACCTGTGAAATATCCGGATTGCTGATTTCTATCGGATTTTCGGGAGGGTGTTTATAACCGGTCACAATTTTGGGCTGATGAGCCATGGCGGTCAGAGCAGGCAGAATCGCAAATAGGCCCGCTACAAGAACATTACGCTTCATCGGGACGCTCCTCCTGTTCTGCGGCCAAGTATCCAGGCGGCAGACTTTTCCGGTCGGATTCCTCGATCGCAAAGGTATATAAATTTTGTTGATCATACTCCGTTCCTAACCAAATAAACAATCGATTTACTGACAATATTATATCCACGTCAAATCTATGAAGTAAGTGATTTATGCATCATTTTTCAGGAAATACTACGGACCACGGAATGTTCTTATCACCCATATCGGATAATCGTTTGACCATGCTCCATCCGATCCGCTTGGATACAATCGTCAAAACCAAAAAGATTATCTTCTCTCTTGACATCCAGCCCCTACCAAGGATACAATAGAACTGCCTAATCAAGCATCACCTGAACAGTTTTTGGAATGTCTTGTGTTTAGTCAGGGCAGCAAATTATGTTGATTCACCCGTACCGTTACCGGATCTGCGGAAGGACAGCATCGTTTATGATAGACTTGTTCCAAACTACGGTTTTGGATACGAGTCATTAACCCTTTTTTTCTGGAGGATCCATTATGAAATGGGACTTTGCCCGAGAAGATGTATGGTCAGCCGGCATGGAAGACCGGCCGGGGATGCTGGCCGGGAAATTGGACGCTTTGTCTGAAGCGGGCGTCAATCTGGAATTTGTCATTGCCCGCCGTGCCCATGACAAGCCGGGAACCAGTGTGGTATTCGTAACTCCCATCAAAGGCGCCAAACAGGTCAAGGCCGCCCGGGCCGCCGGATTTGGCAAGACCACCTCCCTGCATTCCATTCGAATAATAGCTCCGGATCAACCCGGTCTGGGAGCCTGTCTGACTAAACAGGTAGCCGAGGCGGGGATCAACCTCCGCGGTTTTTCCGGCGCGGCCATTGGAAAACAGGCCGTGTTTCATCTGGCGTTTGAGTCCCAGGATGATGCCGCAAAAGGTTTGCGATCCCTTAAAAAAATCTGCTCCCGCTGTAACCGGTAAAAAGCCGTCCGGCTACATCCAGAGTTGTTACTCTCCCGAATGTCGCTTACTGTCGCCTGCTTTTCTGTAAAGAAAGACCGGTTTTTAGAATATTCTGGCGAATGTTGCCTTACGGAATGCTCCGCTGCAGAAAATCCAGAAGGAGAGGGGACACGGACTGGGTATCGGTCAGAAGACAGGCCTTGGTGCTGGGCACGGAAAGAAGCTGGGCAGGGGCATTGGAGCTTTTGACGATCTCCGAAGCGGACTGTGTCAGATAGGGATTTTTCGGGCGATACACCAGAAGCATCGACTGGTGCTGCTGAAGCTGGCTGGCGAGGTATTCCATGGAAAGCTGCCTCTCCCCCAGATGAAAATAGGTTTCGCATCCCCAGACAAAGGCCGAGGCGCAGAGATGTTTGATCAGGTCGCTTCCGCTGAGCTTTCGTTCGGCGGCGGTGTAGAGAGAGCTGTCCAGATCCGCCAGAATCAGCGAATGGATGCCGGAATCCACCGTTGCGGCGGACAACGCCGCCGCGGCACCAAGACCTTCTCCGATCAGGGCAATGCGCTGTGGATCAATGGTGCTCCGTTTTTTCAGATATCCAATCGCGGCAAGAACATCGTCCCGCTCATAAAGCCCAAAACTGCGACGTTTGCCGCCGCTTTCCCCCGTCGCGCGAAAATCGAAAAGAAGCACATCATAGCCGTTATGGTGCAGACTGGCCGAGAGGGGAAGCAGTTGTTCCCGATTGGCGCCGTAATCATGACAGAGAATTACCGCCGGCCGTTTTTTTCGCAGGGCCTTGTCTCCTTCGGCGACAATTTCATCCACGTCCAGCGACGGAATAAACCACCCTTTCAGCAGAGTGCCGTCCGCGCTGCGAAAGACAACCGGTTCATAATAAAGCCCCAGAACGTCCGGACTGAGCTGCGCCATGCCGGGGGCGGGTTTTATCGCCGTCCAGACGACCAGCGCGATACAAAACAAAATCAGCAGAGGCGCCGCCAGAAGGCGAATAAACAGAGCGCGAATCAGTTTTCCCCAAAAGGCCCGACCGGGCATCAAACGCCGTTTGCCGGCTACCCCTTCCGTCTGAATAATTGGTTTTGCAACCGCATCTTCCAGAGGCAACGGATCCTTTCGTATCGAGTGGCTGAACACCGGGTAAAACAGAGCCTCACGTATCCGATTCAAAAAATCAAATGCATACTTTCGAACAGAAAATCCCTGCGTGTCGTCCTGACTGATAAACGTTTCTTCGCGCATAGTACACCGTCCTTGGACTGCTCCAGTCCAAGTCAACTATACGATACGATAGGGAAACAGGCAAATCAGGAGAATTGCACAAAACCCCATCCCAGTTCCAGCCTCCCCATAAGGATGCAGATCCTGCCGAAAAAATCGATTATACGGTTTCTACCGCATGAATCTCCTGAATCGGATCGACGGGAGATTCATCGAGCGGCTGATGCAGCATCAGGGTCACGCGCTGCAGCCCGGGCATCCATTCCTCCACCCGGCGCACGTGAGACCATTCAAAATACTGCCCCATCCCATACCCGTCCGTTTCCGCTTTGGGATAACTGAAGCGGGTCAATACCTGCGCCCCGACCTCCGGACACTGGTTCTGACGAACCGTGATTTTAACAGCATGGCGGTTCAAATCATGGATTTGCGCGGAAAACAACGGTCCGCTGTTCTGATACCCAAACCATGCCGGCCAAAGATACCGCACCCGTGACTCGCTTCGCTTGTCCTGAACTTCCATGATTCAGTTTCCCAAATACAGGACCTATCACTAAAAAAAGAATCAAACGCTATGATGTTTTTCGGAAAATCCAAAGGACGAATTCAGCGAAAAATGGCGGCGGCGGAAAAAAATATGAATCTTGCATGCTTTGGTTAAACATACAGGATTTGCGAGGCGATTTGTTTCGGCGATGCATAAAAAGACCCATGACAGCCCCTCCGGCCATCATGGGTTTGCTAACAGCACTACAATGTGTTATCCGATATTATTCGATCAGGGTTCGAACTACATCGAGTTCTTCTTCAATGTGATCCGAAATGGTTTCGATATGCTGAGGCGTAATGCCGATTTCCCGCAGAAGCTGATCATCCACCGTCTCACTTTGCGCCATGACACTGACTCCCAGTCCCAGATGGGAACAAAGGATATCGGAAATGTGCGTGACAACGGCCAGAAGCCGGTTTTCCTGCGCCAGGTCCAGAGGATTATGATGGTATCCGGTCACATACTGGAAGGAACGGGGGAATTTCCAGTGCGCCGCCAGCGCCATCCCGATTTGCTGATGGTCGGTGCCGATGATCTGGCGTTCCGCCTGAATAAAGAGAATACCCGTTTTGGAAAGCTCAACCACCTTCTGAAGTTTGTCCGACTGGCTCTGCATCAGGGCAACCAGCCCCAGATCATGAATCAGTCCGCCCAAGAACGACTCATCCGGCAGCGCCAGACCGATCGCCGAGGTAATGAGCTTGTTGCAAGCCCCCACGGCAACACTGTGCGTCCACAAATCCTTCCCTGAAAAATCATCGCAGATCAGGGAGGTGCGAAACATTTTTGACAACGACGCCGCAATGGCGATGTTTTTCACCGCATTCAGCCCAAGCATCATAATCGCCCGGTCGATGCTTCCGATCTGTCCCGGCAATCCGTAAAACGCCGAGTTTACCACTCGAAGCACACGCGCCGAAAGCGCCGGATCGTTCGATACAATCTTGTGCAAATCGCGTGCCGTACTCCGCGGGTCCTGCACCACCTCCACAATGCGCATCGTCACTTCGGGAAGAGTCGCGATTTCGACCGTCTGACTGACTATCTCGGCTGCGGTAACTTTCGTCATGCGTAAATCCTCAAACGTTGAACTGTTTCTGCCGCAAGGAAGGCGTCAAGGGAATTCGGGAAAGGACCCAGGCAATCCGCTGCCCGCTGCGACCGTTCCCGTAGAGTTTGCTTTTTTTCGGCCTTAATGTCATGGCGTTTCGAATTCCGTTCAGCACATTCGACATTCCATAATCCACGTCAATCACATTTTCCGCTCGTTCCCGGCCCGATTGCCTCGGTCCGATATTCACCGCCGGCACTCCCAGAAAACCCGCTTCCAGCAATCCGCTGGAACTATTTCCCAACAGCAGCCGGCATCGCTTCAGCAGCCCGACATAGACGGAACGCGGAAGATTCCGTATCAGGACGCTATCCTTTTTTCGGCAAAATTCCCGCTCCACATTGATGATGCCGGAAAAGCCGGGATCTGAATTCGGGTATAAAACCACCTGTTTCATGCCCATTTTCGCTGCCGCCATCAGTGTCTGCTTCATCCATAGACCTTCCTGCCGGGCAGTTCCACCCGCCGGATGCTGTGAAATCAGGATAAACTCCTCCCGGGGATCGAATCCGATCCATTTCGAAAGGTCCGATAATGTAATATGTCCCAAACCACACAAACCATCCAGAGAAGGCGAACCGCACAGAAAAACCCGCCGGGGAGCCTCTCCCATTTGCAAAATTCGCTGTTTTGCCCCTTCCGTCGCCGGAAAATGAATATGCGCCAATTTCGTAATCGCATGCCGGAACGCGTCATCCTGCACACCTGGCGCTATATCTCCCCCGTGAATGTGCGCCAGCACAAACTGGCCCACCGTTGCCGCCGTCGCCGCCGCGAAAATTTCCACCCGGTCCCCAAGCACCAGCACAACATCCGAACGAAGTCGAAAAAATTCTTCGGAAAATTTTTGAATTCCGCGTCCAAACCCCCTGCACAGTCCGATAAGATCGTCCCGTTCCCCCTGAACCGGAATGCATGCATCGATGGGCCAGCCATCCTGTTCGATGAGGGTTTTCGTACTCCCGAATCGCCGCAGCAGGTGCATCCCCGTCACCACGACCTGCAAATTCAGATCCCCCCTCGCTCGAATCGCCCGCATGACAGGCACCAGCAATCCATATTCCGCACGCGAACCTGTCACTACGGTAATATTTCGCTTTCGCTTCATCCGGCGAACCTGCCCATCAGACACGTACGTTCGCTTCGCGATGTTGGGGACACAGATCCGGCGGCGGATTCTCAAAATCCTCCACCTGAAGAAGAGCATTTTTCACAATGTTTCGTCTGGCTACACACCCCAGAATGCGATCCAGATGCAGCGCCGAAATCCCGCTTCCGGGCCGTTTTTCATTGAGCATTTCCCGCGTAATTCGCGTGCCCGCTGGAATTGAAACCGCCGCCACCAGGCTCATCCGCACCTTCTCCTTGATTGCAATCTCATCCGGTAAGGGTTCTTTCAGACCTGTCCCGCATGCCCTGGCCGCTTCTCGAGCCATACGCACATAGTCCCTCATCTGCTCGGGCGTCAGGCTCATCTTGTGATCCGGCCCGTCCAATCCTTTATCCAGTGTCATGTGCTTCTCCAGCAGCTCCGCCCCCGCGGCCACTCCCAGCGCCCCGGTAAACACCTCCTCGGTATGGTCCGAAAGTCCCACCGGCAATCTCGTATATTGCGCCAGTGTCCGGATCGCAAAGAGATTAATCTGATCCAGCCGCGTCGGATACAAACTCACACAGTGCATCATCGCAAAATCCGACGCGCCGCCCCGTCGCAGCCGCTCCAGCGTCTGATCCACTTCCTTCAGATCCGCCATTCCCGATGAGACAATCACGGGCATTCGTGTCCGTCCGATGGCATCCAGCAATAGCGGCGCCCCCAGATTCCCCGATCCCAGTTTGAACGCCGACACTCCGATCTCCAGAAAATATTCCACCCACAAAGGGGAAAACGGAGTAATCAAAAAATCAATCCCTCTTTCATCGCAATATTCCTTCACCCGCCGAAACTCCCCCTCCGACAATTCATACCTCCGAAGCATTTCCAGCTGCGTCTCTCCTTTTTCACCGCAGCGTTTCTGGTAATCCGCTTTTTGGGCTTCCGGCGTCACCAGGTCGCTGGCCGTAAACGCTTGAAACTTCACGCAATCGGCACCTGCCGCAACGGCCGCATCCACCAGCGACAGCGCCATTTCCAGCTTTCCATTATGATTGACCCCCGCTTCGGCAATAATATAAGGAAATACCGACCCCGTAACCCATCCCGGTGAAGTTCCCTTATGCATAATTGATTTTGCACTCATGAATACCCTCTCAGCAATAACCTGCAACTTGTTCCATACCCTGTAATTTCAGTACAGCCTCGGCCATCAGAAAATCATACTCACAGTCAATATCCACCGTATCCAGTTCCCCCTGCACCACACCCCGCCGATCCTTGCCCCAGAACGCATGCGGATTGGAATTCCCGGCCGCATCGACGAGGCTCCTATACGTCACGGCTGCCACCGACGAATCAATCGCATACAAAGGCGGCAAATCCTGTCTCCGGTGGATCTGGTTCTGGATGTATTTCTCCGCCCGGTCCCCATCCAGCGTATAAAGCCAGTACGGATGAAACTTCCCCACCGGCGAAAACGTCTGAATCGAATCCGCTCCCGTCTCGATCATGCGATCCACCACCTTGTCGATTATCCCCGCCACCCGGACTGGAATATTCCCATATAACAGCACCACAATGTCCGGTTTTAAAATCCCTCTCTGATCCATCTCCATCGCCGCGTGACGCACCACATCGTCCACCCGAGCCGTATCTCCCGCCAGTTCCGCCGGACGCATCAGAAACTCCACCCCCAGATTCCCGCACAAAGGCTCCACCTCGAGGGCATCGGTTGTCACGACAATCTTGTTCACCCGCTTCGCCGACAGCGCATGCTCAATCGAATACTGCAGCACGGGCTTGCCCAGCAGCAAACGAAAATTCTTGTTTTTACACCCCTTGCTGCCCTTCCTGCCCAGAATCACCGCCAAGACATTCATCTACTGCTTCCTGTAAAATACTTCGTAAGCGTTCACTAGAAAATCCATTTTATGTAAAAGCCTGTCCATGTCCGAT
>CAZOTP010000174.1:0-4070 GCA_964582655.1 uncultured Pirellulales bacterium
ATAGAGCAACGGATTTCTAATCCGTAGGTCGCAGGTTCGAATCCTGCCGGGCGCGGTGTGGTAATTCCAGTGGATCCATGAACTTACGGATTTTGCCGAGCGGTCGCGGGGAGCCGGTCGGCGGTTTTTTTCACGATTTGTTCCACTGCATCCCAGACATCATGGAACCTCTTTTTTTCAGCCAGCCGCCTATCGGCCGGATTCTTGGAACACCACCAGGAGGTTGTTTATGAATGGTTCGAACCGGAATGGAACTGGATGGGGAAGTATTTTCGTGTTATTGGCGGTTTTTTTCGTTTCGAATGCGCTGGCGGAATCCGTGCATTGGCCTTGGAAGGACCCTGCTCCGGAATGTGAAATCGGTTATATCCGGCCGGATGCGCCTTCCCATCCCATAGCCCCCATCGAGGGGGATCGGTACGAAGACTGGGTGCCCGATACGCCGGATGTCGCCGAGATGTCCAGTCTTGCGATTCATGCCCTCACCTGCGCCACCAATCCTCTGCAGGATCACGAACAGTATTTTTCGGTTTATACCGGCAATCCTCTGCACATGGCCCACAGGGCTGACGACTGGTGCACGCCGAAGTTCACGGAAGCTGTCGCCCTGCTCCGCACGGTTACGGGATTCTGGGCCGACGGCATTCCCCGGGCCGACGGGTCTCTCTTCACCAGTGAAACAACAAAGGGTCTCGATGCCGCCGCTGCCAGGCCCATCATCGAGGCCTCGGGCATCACCCAGTTCACGCATACCCAGCCCGTTGGCCGAATCATCAAGATTCTCGCCATCTACTATCTCCGCGATGGAAATCCGATGTGGCTGGATATGATGGATAAAATGGTGAATCGTTTCGATGAATTTGCCGTGAAAAAAGACAACTACGCCTATTTCGGCGCATTTGTGTATGAACCGAATGCCAAACTGAACACCGAGGATCCAAGCATCACCATGCCCATTGGAATTCTGGGTGAGGAGATCAACGGCCGATTTGTCCGCGCCTGCGCCCTGACGTACCGGCTCACCGGCAATTCCAAAGCACTCGAATTGGGCCGCCGTTTAGCCAATTACATGCGTTTTCACAGCCAATATTTCAGTTCCGACGGGGAATTCGCCGACATCGAACACGGCCATCAGCATTTTCATGACCATACCAATTCCCTGCTGGGGATCCTTGAATATGCCCGCGTTGCCGGCGATAAGGACCTGCTGAACTTCTGCAAAGAAGGCTTTCGATGGGCCCAGTCCGCCGCTTACGGCTTCGGCACGATCACCGGCTTCACTCCCGAACGGGCCTACGCCGACTATCCCTCCTCCGAAGGCTGTGCCGTCGCCGACATGATCGCCCTGGCCTGCAATCTGTCTGCGTTTGGCGTGAAGGATTATTACGAGGAAGCGGAGCGATGGTTCCGAAACTATTTTTCCGAAATTCAGCTTACCAAACCCAAAGCGGACAATCTGGTTCGCCATTTCCGCTCATTGCCTCGTGAAGAAATTCCCTACAATGAGACGGATGACCATGTCGCCGAGCGGAATATCGGGTCTTTTTCCGGCTGGGCGGGCGGGAATGAATGGTGGGTCGGTTTCCAGGACACCGACAAATTCCTCATGCACTGCTGCACCGGCAACGGCGCCCGCACGCTGTTCTTCGTGTGGAGTCATATCCTGGATTTCAAGGACGGTCAGTTGAAAGTCAACATGCTGCTCAACCGGGCTTCCCCCTGGGCGGATGTGTATAGTTTTATCCCGTATCAGGGGCGAGTTGAAATCAAGATCAAACAGACCTGCTCCAGCGTTCTGGTGCACGCCCCGGAATGGATTGCCATGGGCAGCTCTGAAATCCAGGCGACGGTCGATGGCCAGCCTCGACCTTTTCGATGGGAGGGCCGCTACCTGAATCTGGGCGAAGGGAAGGCCGGGCAGCGTATTGCCGTTACCTGTCCGATTTCCGAACGAACCGTGACCGAAAAAATGGGCCGCGATACCTACACCCTTCTTGTGCGGGGCAATACGGTGGTGGGAATTGATCCGCCGGGCCGAATCTGCCCGCTGTTCCAGCGTGAATATATGCGGGATGAACAGCCGCGGTGGCGCAGCGTCAGGCGTTTTGCTGCCCGCAAGCCGATTGATTATTGAACTGCAGGGTACGAGAAAAAGCTTTTAACATTTTGTCGAAGATGAACGGGTTTGTTACCAGAGCCATGCGTAGAGCAGGATGGTGATGACGGAGAGGGCGGCGAAGTGCAGGCGCCAGTCTTTGAGGCCCATGAAGGGATCGGGTTTTTTGGACCAGTCCACGGTGGTTTTCCGGAGTTTTTCAGGATCGGTTTTTTCGGTAAAGGCGGACACGGCGAAAAGCACGAAGATGATGATGAGAGTTCCCCACAGTCCGCGAAAGGTGTAGTTCAGAGTGAGCGTGGTGTGGAGCCAGGGGAAGAGGCGGGAACCGGTTTCTTCGCCGATGAGTTCATCGAAGACAAACAGGGCTGAGAGCAGCACGCCGATGAGGACAGAGGCGGCGGCGCCTTTGAGGGTGACGCGTCTGTTCATGATGCCAAAGGCGATGGCGGGTGCGACGGGCAGGACCAGATAGATGGAAATGGTCTGAAGGTATTTGTAGAGTCCGCCTGGGGTGCGGTAGATGAGCCATGCGGCGCCATAGGAGAGGATGGCGCCGAGGAGGATGGCGAAGCGGCCCAGGATCACCTGAGAGCGTTCGGAGGTTGCCGGCCTGAAGGGGAGGATGAAGTCGCGGACGGTGAGCGTGGAGAGGGAGTTCATGATGGCCAGGAGGGAGGAGATCATGGCGGCCAGGAGAGAGGAGAGGAGCAGTCCGCGGAGACCGGTGGGGGTAAGCTCGTTGAGGAGGGTGACGAAGGTGAGTTTGGCCTCGCGTCCGGGGAAGAGGGCCAGGGCGATAACGCCGGGCATGGCAAAGATGAAAACGGGAGTTAATTTGAGCAGGGTTGCGAACATGGCGCCCCAGCGGGCCTGATCGAGGTCACGAGCGCCGAGCATTCGCTGGACATTGACCTGATCCATTCCCCAGTAGAAAGTGCCGCCATAGACAGCGCCGGCGATGATTCCCCAGAAGGGGTAGTTGGGATCGTCGAGGGGGCCGGCGATGTGCATGGCGTCGGGGACGGCGGCGCAGAGAGCGTCCCAGCCTCCGACTTTGTGCAGGCCGACGAAGAACATGACGCCGCTGCCGATGAGCATGATGACGGTCTGAATGGCGTCGGTGTAGGCGACGGTGGTAAAGCCGCCGATCATGGTGACGACGGCGACGATCGCGGCGAGTGCGGCGACGGTGGGCATGACGTCCCAGCCGACCAGGCCGTGGAGGACGAGGGCGCCGGCGTAGAGGGTGAAGGCGGCTTTGGTCATGATGCAAATGAGGAGCATCAGGGCGGAGAAGAGGGTGCGGGCGAGGGTGTTGTAGCGTCGTTCGAGGAATTCGGGGATGGTGAAGATTTTATTTTTTAGGTAGTAGGGCAGGAGGATGGCGCAGGTGATGCCGAGGGTGATGGCGGTTCCCAGTTCGACGGCGCTGGCGCGGAGGCCGTAGTAATAGGCGTCGCCGGAGAGGCCGACAAGGTGTTCGGCTCCGATGTTGGTGGCGAAGAGGGAGGCGCCGACGATGGGCCATGTGAGGGAGCGTCCGGCGAGGAAGAAGCCGTCGCTGCTTTGTGTGGAATGTTTACGGATGGAATACCACAGGCCGATTGCGATACTGCCGACCAGAGCGAGAATGCAGATACACCAGTCGAGAGAGGTTAGAGCCAGGTCCATACAGGCCTCCATGTATTGGATATGAGTGTTATGTTATCGCGAGTGAACCGTCCGCGGCATACCTTCCGTTTTTGTGTATAACATGTATCATGGTATGGATGTTTTGCAGGGGGGTGTCGGCGGGAAGGGCACAACCGGGGCCGGCGAGAAATCCGCCAAGGGGTGCCATCGTTTGCAGGATGAAGGCCGTGTGCTGTTCGATTTGAGCGGGGGATCCGAAGCGGAGAATTTCGGAGGGGTCGATCATGCCGAGGACGGCGGTTTTTCCGGATGTTTTTTG
>CAZOTP010000174.1:4170-7241 GCA_964582655.1 uncultured Pirellulales bacterium
GCGATGGGGCCCTGATCGGCACGGCCATTGATAAAGACGGTTCCTTTGGTTTCCTGTGCGACAATCCGCGTAGTGCGGAGCAGTTCGTTGAGAGGAAATGCGGATTCGGGATCAGGGACGGTGAGCCGGTCGAGGTCTTCGAGAGTTTGGATGACGGGTTCTTCGACATGGGGAGGCAGGTCGGGGGAGTAGCGAATTTTGCAACCGAGGGCTTCCGCTTCGGCGCAGACGCCGTTTTCGAGCATGATGACGTCGTGCCGGAATTCCCGCCAAGCGAGGATCTGGGCGTCGGCGAGGGAAGCGCCGTCGCGGAGGATGTCGCCTAGATTATTTCCGAACATACGGGCGGCCATGAGGTAATTGTGGAGGGCGATGGGAACGCGGTCGGGAATGCCTCCTTTCAGGACACAGGTTACGCGTTCAAAGCTGTTCATGATTTACCCTGCCATTAAAATTATTCTTCGGTGATTGGAATGTGAAGGATCTGCGGGGCTGTTTTCCAGAGGATTTCTCGTGCGATATCGAGGGCCTGGTTGGGGGTGTACTGACCGAGGTTGATTTTGTCCTGAAGGACTTTGGCAAGGATGCGCCGGACCATATTGGCTTTGGCGTAGGCCCATTCGACGATATAGGCATCGGTGAAGAAACCCACGATGCGGTTGACGGGGATCATATCGAGGCGTTCGGCGATGATTCGTTCGATGATGGAGGGGAAGAAGTTGTGCCACCAGTAGCCGGCGAGGGAGAGATTGGGCAGTTCGCGGCAGAGGGTGCAGAGGGACTGATTGGCGTGGGCACTGGAGAGGAAGCACTGGAACTGCACGCGGGGGTGGCGGGCGATGATTTCGGCGAGCTGGGCGATGGTTCGCTGGGACATCCGGCTGGCAGTTTCGAAGGGGAGAGGCTCGGCGCCGAAGCTGAACTGATAGACGATTTTGTCGCCATGGATTTTTTCGAGAGCGGTGAGGAACAATTCGTTGACATAGGAAGCATAGATATCGCGTTCGGCAGGTCCGGCGGAAGCACGGCGCTGGAGGGCGGCGTTCATCTGAGCATCGGTGACGGGGGTGTAGTCGATGTCCATGGAAATATGGGTGGCGGTGGATTTGATTTGATTGGCGGGGAGCTGTTTGACGTACCAATCGACGGCCTGGCGAACATCATCGAGCGTGCGGATGGTTTTTTCCGTTGCGGGTCGTGCGCCGGCTCCGATGGGCATGGGAGAGTCTGGGGTTTTGCCCCAGCAGCGTTCCAGTTCATACAGTGCGGTGTCATACTCACCCCACTGGCAGCGGGTGAAGAAGGCCCATTCGAGTGCGTAGTGGAGGAGGTCATCATCGGCATCCGTTTTTCGGCGAGCCAGTTCGGTGCAGGCGGTCCGGATGCCGGCGCGGCGGAGGATTTCACGGTGCCAGGAGCGGTCTTCGGCTCGGCAGCGGATTTTTTCATCGAGGGTTTTCCAGTTGGATAAGGTAATTGGTTGATCCCAGTCGTAGAGGTCTTTGAGGATGATACGCAGGCCCCACTGGATGGAGGTGTTTTGGCAGGCGGGCAGGTGGGGGATAGCGCGGGTGATTCGCTCCTGGGCTTCTTTGTCGGAAGGGTATCCAGGATATTGCGTGAGGCGGGCGCCATCAGGGCATCCGGCGGCGTAGAGATCGCTTATGGACATGTGGTAGAGGAGGATGTCATGGAGACCGGCGGCGCCGAGTTTGCCGGGGACCAGATGGGTATGCGCATCAAACAACGGGATTTGAGATAGTTTTTCCAGTAATGATTGAGCCATGTCAATTAGTCCTGACTGGTTTTGGGGGTGTCTTGTTCGGAGGCGACGAGGATTTCGACGCCTGCCTGGCGAAATTTTTCGAGAAGGTTTGGATCCGCCTTGGAATCGGTAACGATCGTGGAGATTTTTCCGATGGGTGCGATGCGGTAGAGGGCGGATCGTCCCAGTTTGGTGTAATCGGCGACGAGGATAACTTCCTTGGCCATCTCGATCATGGCTTTTTTGGTTTGTGCAGTCTGGTGGCGCGGGCTGCACAGGCCATCTTCGAGGCTGATTGCATCCGCGCCGAGTACGGCTTTATCTACACATAATTGGCGCATCTGCTGTTCAGTTACGGGTCCGACATTGGTTCCGGAGACAGGATTGAATTCGCCGCCCAGGGTAATCAGGGCGAGGTCTTTCTGGTGAGCGAGGGCTTGAATGACGTCGATGGAGTTGGTGACAACGCGGAGATTTTTGGCCTGGAGGTGCTTGGCAGTTTGGTAGGTGGTGTAGCCGCCATCGATCACGAGCAGGTCGTTGTCTTCAATGAGTTTAGCGGCGGTGCGGCCTATGAGTTCTTTTTCATTAGGATTTGTTTTCCGGCTTTCAGCGAGGGTTGGGCCGATGCGGACGTTATTAGAGGGGGCGGCGCCGCCCCGGGTGCGGGTGATAAGGCCACGCTGCTGGATGGTCGCCAGGTCGCGGCGGACGGTGGCGGGGGAGATATTGAGTGCCTGGCCTATTTCTTCAATACTGGCGGAACCGCGGCTTTCGATGAACTGGATTATTTTTTCCCAACGTTCTGGCAATAAACGAGTTACCATAAATATCCACGTTTTTTTCAGATTTTTATATTTTTATCAACTTTTTCTGCATTATAGTGTCAGAAAATGAGCGATTCAAACAATAAATAATCATATTATGAAAATATTTCATTGAAAATAAATCGAATTTTGTATAATGATAGGCGTAACACGTTATCCATGAGTGACCGCAATACGAATTTTTTGGAAGATGGACATGGGTTATGAATATCCGGGTATTGTGATTGTAGGAATCGCCGCACCGGATGGCCAGTTGGAAAACCCAGGGTATAATAAGGAAAAGCGATCATGAAACCTCTGCGTTTATATATCCTGGCTGCCGCTTGTTTTTTTTCGAATGGATTTGCGGTTGGCGGGGAGAAAGCCAATTCCTGTTCGGTTGATGTGAAGGTGGACTGGTCGGCGTTTTTGGGACGTCATGATCTGGTCTGGGACCGGCTTGCAAGGGACTATTGGGAGGCGCCGGGTGTAGGGAATCG
>CAZOTP010000175.1:0-6601 GCA_964582655.1 uncultured Pirellulales bacterium
CCTTTTCAGGCCCAGGAAACTAGGCTTCTTAATTCTATAAACCCTTATATAACAAATAAATAAGGTAGGACCGCCCAGAATTTGTCCCCCTTTGACCTTTTTTCAAAAATGATGTTGACATGGACCCCCCAGTTCCTTTAAAATGAGGTTAAAGTCAAATAGACTGCTCTTGATATAGCGATAAACACTTGAGAGAGAGATTGTGTTTTGTCGAACACAGTTTTTCCCTCAAGTGTTTTTTTATGGACGTGCGTCCAAAGGAGAAGAAAATGAAAACCGGACGGCTCTTGATTTGGTCGGTGGCCCTCACCCTTCTGGTTGCTTCCGTGGTCTCGGCTTCTACCATAAACTACGGCGACTTCGTCGGGGTTAAAATGATTTTCCGCGATGTCCAGGAAACCAACATGACTCCCGACCCCCTTCCCCTGTATGGTGCTCCCATGCTTATGCCGGGAGGGGATTCTCTCATCTTCACCCATATGACCTTCAGTTCTTCTGCCTCGAATGGCGCCAGCGATATCACCGATGGCAAGCTCGACGGTGGCATTGAATCGAAGAACAATAATGAGTATTACATCGATAAAATCCGCTTCCAGGAATTCGGCGATGTAACCCTCACCGGCACAGGGACCGCCGCCACGAAGGCCTCTGTTGCCAACAGCATATTTGTCACCGTCTGGGAAGTCGATAACAACTCCCTGGTGTTCCCCGAATTCATCACGGTGAACATGGTCATGTCACAGAATGGCGACTGGAATCTCGCTGATGACGGATCCTTCACCGGAAAAATCTGGAGCGGCATTCTCGAAGTCGATCTGACCGCCGAACTCCTTGCCCGGGGCATTACCGGACACGCCACCAGGGTCAACTTCTCCATGGATAACACCCTTGCCACCCAGTCCGAGACCAACACCTACTCCTATATCGCCAAGAAAGTCAATGGCCTCTCCGTCACCCCGATCCTTGTTCCCGAACCCCTCACCTTGACTCTCCTTGGCATGGGTGGCCTTGCTCTTCTCCGACGACGAAAAGCCTGAAAAAAAATATCCTTTCTATCATATAAAAAACTGCCGTCTCGATCGGCAGTTTTTTTTGCGCACATGTTATAAAAAACTCCCGCCCGATCTCCTTCGCCGCTTCGGCCATCCGTTCCGGGCTGTCCTCCGGGTAACTTGAGATATTGTTCAAATTGATTTCAGCCGCCGCTAATCGCCCCGGATTTTTCCCGTCGTATGCCAATCCGGAGTCATCCGGCTTGTTTGCAGAAGACAATGAGTGTATAATAACGCAGGCAGCGGCTATTAACCTATTGATAGGACAGGAGTTGCGATGGAAGTTCATCGAACAGCCGGGTTTGCGGGGTTATGGGGATATCTGGCGGTTATACTCCTTACGGTGTCGGCCGTGGGGTTGCGGGGAGATGTGGTGTATTTGAAGGATGGCGGAAAGGTGGAGGGGAAGGCTCGGATGGAGGAAGGGCGGGTGGTGGTGGAAGTGGATGAGGGGAAGGTGGAGTTGCGCAGGGAGGATGTGGCGCGGATCGAGAAGCGGCCGCTGCCGAGGGAGGAGTTTGCAGCGCGGCTGAAGCAGGATACGGATGCGCGGAGCTCGGAGGCGTGCCTGGTGCTGGCGCGGTGGGCGTGGGAGAAACATCTGGAGCAGGAATACGCGATTGCGCTTCGGGCGGCACTGGTGTTTGATCGGAAGAATGCGGAGGCTCGAAGACGGCTGCAGGAATTTCAGCTTCGGCTGCGGAATCTGCCGATCAACGAGAAGGCGTCAGCGAAACTGCTGGCGGATCTGGGGGGAAATTTCCGGCTTCTGCAGACGAATCATTTTCGGGTGGCGTACAACTGCTCGGAGGAATTTGCGGGGATGACGGAGCGACGGCTGGAGGAGGTGTATCAGGGATTTGTCGAGTATTTTAGCTCGCGGGGATTTGAGCTGACGCCCCTGGCGGACCGGCTGGAGGTGGCGCTGTTCGACAGCCGCCAGACATTTGTGCAGTACGCGGCGGCGCAGGAGCCATCACTGGCGGGTTCGATGGGATTTTTCGCGAGCAAGAGCAACCGGAGTTATTTTTACGATACGCTGTATGACGAGCAGTATCAACAGTATGCCGAGAAGCTGGAGTCGGCGCAGGATCGGCTGAAAGAGGTTCGGGGGGAGATGCGGAGGAACCGGTCGTCGCGGAGGCAGATCGTGGTGCGGGAGCCGGACGGGACGGAGCGGGTGGTGAAAGGGGGACAGGTATTCCGGGAACTGCAGCAGCAGGAAAAAGAACTGAACCGGCAGTATGAGCAATTGAATACGGCGTATGAGACGCTGAACGTGAACATCACGGTGCACGAACTGGTGCATCAACTGGCGTTCAACTGCGGGATTCACAGCCGGTATTACAATACGCCCCTGTGGCTGGCAGAGGGGCTGGCGATGTATTTTGAATCGGCGCAGGGAGGGACCTGGGAGAAGCCGGGGCAGATCCATCACCGGCGGCTGGAGGAGTACGCGCGGCAGACGGAGGAAGGCGGGCTGCTGCCGCTGAAGAGGCTGGCGGAGGAAGACGGGCTGTTTCAGATGAGCGGAGCGGAGGTGAATCGGGCGTACACGCAAGCGTGGGCGCTGTTTTATTATTTGTCGAACGAGAACCATGAACGGCTGTTCGATTATATTTATGATCTGTCGGTGCGGATTTCGAATGTGCCGTACGGGGCGCTGGAGCGGGCGCGGGATTTTCAGAAGTATTTCGGGGGGTATGAACAAGTCGAGACAGAGTGGCGGGGATTCATGGAGGGGATGATGGAGCGGGAACTTGGCGGGGTGGAAACGGGGAAATAAGCGAGTGGGAGCCATATCATGGTCTCGCCCCTTTTTCAGCAGGTGACGCAAATCCTATCGCCGATTTATACGCTGGCTTTTGTTTGCCTGCTGCCGCTGGTCCGGTCGTTTCAGTTGAAAGATCCGAAGAAGTCGATTCTTCTGAGCTGGATTGCCATGATTGTGATCGGTTTGCTGGATTACTACGTTTTTCCTGCCCTGGACAATTATTTTTTCAATGCTTTTCACGATATCCCGGACACCATGCCGGGTATGGGACTGTTTATTCTGTTTGGCTGGATTCCGGGGCTGGTTTGTCTTCCACTGGGAGTTGTTTGTCGGTTTGTCTGGCTGGGTTTGAAAACACTTTGGTTTGCGAAAAGGAATATGAGCTCTTCCTGATGTCTGGAGCAGGGAAGTGTGTGGAAGTAAGATGGAATTCTGTTTTCAGAGAAAGGTTTTTTGATTTGAAAATATGGAAAGATGGTGTTGACGGGAGTTTTTCCAAGGCAAGGGCGGCGGCGGCGAGGAGGAGCAGTGCGCTGATGATGGGGATGTGGTAGCGGCTCTGGACTTCATAGAAGACGTGGAGTGTGATATGGTAGAGCAGAAAGAGCAGGAGGGGCGCGAGGAAGGGATTTTTCCAGACGGGCAGACGGAGGGTGGCGCGGGCGACGAGGAGGAAGATCGCAGCCCAGACGGTGTTGATGAGGATTTTAATGGCGGTCTGGAGTGCGGAGCGGACCGAGGGGGGAATCGAAGGATGGAGGGCGACGGCGATATTAGTGCTGGAGGTTCCCCAGAGGAAGACCTGTTTGACGAAGATGAGTTTGAGGAAGGGGAGGGGATTTTCCCGGATCCACCGGATGGCGGCCTGTCGGCAGAGGCGGGACTGGGTGAGTTCATCGCTTTCCCCGGGGAGCGGATGGATGTGGGGGTCCCGCTGAGGGGAGTACATGCCATGGGTGTCCGGATTTACGCCATTGTAGAGGACGATGCCGCCATTGGTGGAGACCAGGACGAGGGAATGGAAGAGTCTGTAGTTTCGGAGGGTCCAGGGGGCGATGACGGCCGCCATGGCGGCCAGGCAGAGGAGGAAGCGGAGGATGAGCCGGGGCGGTTTAGGCAAGGCGAGCCATGAGAGCAGGACAATAGCCGGGGCCAGGAGGAAAATGGGTTTGACCAGCGAGCTGAATCCCATGACAGCGCCGAGGAGCAAGGCGGCGAGCCAGCTTCGGCGGTTGTTTTGAAGAGTGATGATCGTCAGGTCGGAGGCGGCGAGGAGGAGAAAGACCAGCAGGGAAGAGGTGTCGGTGCGTGCAGCGGTGAAGATGTAGGTGGGCATGAATACGGCAAGGACCGCGGCCCATCGTGCGGCGAGAGGGGATACGGCTCTGCGGGCGAAATCATAGAGGAGAGGGATGGAGGCGACGCTGAGGAGGGCGCTGAAGAGATAGCCGGAGAGGGGAACCGGGGCGGTGAATCGATACCAGAGACTCAGGAGGATGGGAAGACCGGGCGGCCAGTTTGCGGAAGATTCGTAGCCTTCGCCCCGGCAGAGGCCCAGGGCCAGGCGATGATAATTGGCGGAGTCGGAGCCGGGGATGGCGGGCCAGAGGAGAAGAGTCAGGAGGCGGAGGAGGAGTGCGGCGGTGAGGAGGGAGCCGGAGCATGGTTTCGGGGGCAGAGCTGCGGGTGGAGGAGGAGGCAAGCGAGGGCGAGTCCCAGGAGGGTGGGCAGCCATGCGATGGGAGAGTGTTTATAGAGCGGGAAGACGAGGAGTGCATATGCCCAGAGCAGGCAGAAGAGGATGCCGAGTGCCTGCATGCCTCCGTTTCGGATGGAATTCCATTTGCAGAAACAATCCTGGTTCATGGAAACGATTTCTTTATCCGTGGTCTATCCGGCAAGCCCGTTATCCGGGAGTGTCGAGGTAGGCGAATTTTCGTTCATAGTCGAGCCCCATCCCGCTTCGGAAGGTTTCATAGGGTTCGCACCGGATGTCGAGGGGAGCCGAGACATAGGGGGCCAGAGCGGCGGCAAACCGCTGGTTGAGGTCAGGATGGGGGGCAACGTCCTGTTCGAGCTGAATTCGCAAAAGTGCGGCCGGCGCACCGGAAGCGAGGCGGAAATTGGCGGTGATTTTGGGGACAAGGGAATGATCGCGATAGAGGCCCTCCTTGATTTGTTCCGGATAAATGGGGACATTATCGGCGACGGCGCCTTCGCCGCGACCTTTGACGGCCAGGACGGGGAATCGGGAAAGCCAGTAGCCGGTTTTGACCTGTGCCAGGAGGGGCTTGAGGCGTTTGGGATCGAGAACGGCGGCCTCATCGCCGGTTCGGTAGCGGATGAGGGGGAGGGGCCGGTGTTTGTCGAGGGTGGAGATTACGAGGAATTTGTTTTCGAGAAGCTCGACGCGGATGCGTTTGGGATTGTACGTGAAGAGAGAGGGAACGGCGGGGGACTCAAAGCCGAGGACTTCTTTGCGGAGGGCGGGATCGCGGTGGAGAATGCGTCGGATGGCGGCAAGGTGGGGCATTTCGAAGAAGAGGTTGAGGCCCAGCTCGGCGACGCCCATGCTGGAGAGGATGAGCGATTTATCGGGGGCGTTTTCGTCGATGCCGAGGAGGAATTCGAAGTAGAGGCGTGCGTTTTCGGCGAGAGGCTCCTCGCCAAGGAAGATGTGGACGCGGAGCGATTTCCAGTCGATGCCGGATTTGATGCCCAGCTCGAGGACGAGTTTGATGAAGGCGGTTTCTCCAATGAGGGCGATTTGTTCGTAGCTGGAGGCGAACTGCCGGATGAGGGCGATGGCCATGTCGGGCCGGACGCTGACCTGACCGACGGTGCAAAGCCGCGTGGGGACCTGAACGCCCATGGGGAGGCAGTTGATCAGGAGGGTGGGTTTGGTTTTTGTCTGGATGAAGTAATTCATCGCACGGTCGAGCTGGGCGGTTTCGGAATTTGCACTTTTTGCACTGTAGATGCCGAAGGCGAACTGGCCGGAATGTCCGGAGCTGGTGAGGACTCCGGCGGGGTGGATGATGTTTCCGTGCCGACAGAGCTCCTTGACGGGAAAGGAGCCGAACGTGGATTTTTTATCGAGAATGGGAACGGAGCGGGAAAAATCATCCAGGGAGCGGATTTGTGCGGGATCGACGTTGTGATGCCGGAGGATTTTCTGATAGGCGGGGACTTCCGCGGCGGCGCGCCGGAAGGCGGCGAGTGTTTTGTTCTGGAATATCATGGACGACGAACTCCAAAGCGACGCAAAGTATTCATTGTGTTCTTATCGGACAAAACCGGGATTCCCTCCAGATAGTTTCAAGCAAATCCTGGAAACAGGATTCGTAACATCACCGAGGATGATTTCGTGGAGGAAAATAGTTCTCGCTGGATTATAGCCTGCGGGGGTCAAGCTGGACGATCTGAAATATGAATAATCATATCCTATGTTATAAAAATCACTTACGTCGGTCATTAGTGGGAGAGGAAAGGCGTGGAAGGAAATTTGTATTTTTGGGGGGGATAATGGCGATAGTAAGAAAGTATATTGGTATTGAGGAAGAACGCAGATGCCAGTCAGGTTGACGGGATGAATCTGAAACAATGGATTTCATGCTTCAAGGGTGGGCGGAAGAATGGGTGTGGACATCCGGCGTTCGACGAGAGCGCCGGGGGGAAGGAGAGTACGGTTCGGCGGCGGAGCGATCCCCCTGTGGTGGTGCGCTCGTGGGGCGATCTTCTGGAGGGTGTGGGGAGTCAGGAGGGGTGGAAAAGG
>CAZOTP010000175.1:6611-7240 GCA_964582655.1 uncultured Pirellulales bacterium
AGGTAGGTCCGCACGATTGCCACCCAGGCGTCGATCCATTCCGCGACTCCGTAGACCTTCGCCAGGCGGTCCATAGCCTGCCAGAAGTCCACGCGGAAGCGCCATTCGGTGGGGGGAGGCAGGAGGAGTGGAAAAAGAGGAAGGCGCTGCTTCGGCAGCGGTATCTGGCGCTGATTCGAGACGCCTATAAGCCGGTGCGGCCGGCACTGGATGTGCAGGTGCATGAAACGGCGGATGTGGATGGAGTCTATGTTCGTAAGCTAATCAGCTATTCGGTGGAGGAAGGGGAGCGGGCGCACGCGTACCTGGGTGTACCGCTGGGGATTTCGGGGCGTGTGCCGGGGGTGATTACGCTGCATGGGACGTATGAATACGGGAAGGAGTGCACGGCGGGATTGATGGACAATCCGGAGAAGGCGTATCTGGATCATTTGTGCCGCCGAGGGTATGCCGTTCTGGCGCCGGATCATTTTGGATCGGGTCATCGAATACCGCGAGAGGGGCCGTACGATACGAGCCAGTTTTACCGGAAGCATCCGGACTGGACGGCGGTTGGGAAATCCACCTACGAGAATTCCATCGGGATCGATGTTTTACAGTCGCAGGAGGAGGTGGATGGGGAGCGGATC
>CAZOTP010000176.1:0-7159 GCA_964582655.1 uncultured Pirellulales bacterium
ACCCCCTAGGGGAATCGAACCCCTGTCACCTGGCTGAGAACCAGGTATCCTAGGCCGCTAGACGAAGGGGGCGCTGGATTTTTTCATTCCTCCTCGGGTATTCTTAAACCCGAAAAGTCCAGAGTTTATAGCCAATCCTCCCGGCTCCTGTCAAACGTTTTTTAGGATTTCTGCATTTCCCGGTTTCGAGATTCCGAATTCTGTTTGCTAACTGTTTTTCGGGAAAATACTTGTCTTCAACGCCAAAACGTGTATAATCTCCTATGAAGATGGTAGTATTTACCACAATTCGGTGTATCTGTAGCCGCGGAATGAGCCGTTGCCGCTGAGTTCCTTTCGGGAACTTCTCGGCAGAGGTCTTCGTTCCGCCCTTTCGTCTCCTTCATCACGTAACCAATGAATCTGTAATTAGTTAAGGAAATATGCCATGAATGTTTGCGATTTACCCGCAGATCAGCTCCATCGGGTTTCCACGGCCCTGCAGGACAGCTACTTTGCCTATCCCCGTCTCCATCACATTACCAGCGCCTTCATGCCCAGCCGGACCGAGATTCATGAGATTACCCATCGTCTCTTCGGGATTCTCTACCCCGGTTTCTTTGGCCGGCAGGATCGTTCCCCGGATACGATTGCCAAGCATCTCCTGGAAGATCTCCAGGAAATCAGCGAGCGGCTGTACCGACAGATAATGCTGAGCTTTTTATGCCGACAAAAACAGCATCGAGAAAAAGAATTGCAATCGCGGGGCCGATCCATCACCGAACGGTTTCTCGACGCATTGCCTGCCATACGGGAAATCCTCGCCGCCGATATCCTTGCGGCGTATAAAGGAGATCCCGCCGCCTCCGATACCGACCTGATTATCTTCAGCTATCCCGCCACCATTGCGATTGGCACCTATCGCCTGGCGCATCAGCTTCATCAACTTGGCGTTCCCCTCATGCCCCGTATTATGACCGAACACGCCCACAGCATTACCGGCATCGACATCCATCCCGGCGCAACCATCGGGAAAGGATTTTTCATCGATCATGGCACGGGCGTGGTCATCGGGGAAACGGCCATTTTGGGCGAAAACTGCACCCTCTATCAGGGCGTCACCCTCGGCGCGATCAGTTTTCCCTATGATGATTCGGGACAGATCCTCCGGAATTACAAGCGCCATCCCACGCTGGAGGATAACGTCGTGGTGTATTCCAACGCCTCCATCCTGGGCAATGTCACCATCGGAAAGGGTGCCATCGTAGGCGGCGGCGTGTTCCTGACCCAGTCTGTTCCGCCGGGCAGCATGGTCACCTCCAAACCCGCGGAGCTGCGCTACCGAAACCGCTGCGCCTCCCTTATGCGGGGAACCATGTTTGATTACCAGATTTGATCTGTCGTTGAAAAGATAAAGCCTTTTTGCAACATTTCGATACTTATCCCAGGATGTGCACAATTCCATCTTGCACATTCAACCGGTTTTCCGCGAAGAGTTGAATTGCTTCCGGATACGCCAGGCATTCCTGCTCGAAGACCCGTGCTGCCAGCGTATCGGGCGTGTCGCCCTCCAGAACCGGGCAGGTTCGCTGCACGATAATCGGCCCGGCGTCGTATTCGTTGGTCACAAAATGGACTGTACACCCACTGACCTTGCACCCCGCCGCCAGGACCGCCTCATGAACGTGATGTCCCCACATCCCCTTGCCTCCGAAACTCGGCAGCAGCGCCGGATGAATGTTCATCACCCTATTTGCGTAGCGGGGGGGGAGCTTCCAGTAGCAAAGCCAGCCGCATTGCACGACCAGATCCACCTTCGCCTGATCCAGAAGATCCGCCAGACGCGCGGAAAATTCCTCCTCGTCCGGCACATCTTTGGTCCGCAGGATAGACGGCTCCAGCCCCAGTTCTCTTGCCCGGTCCACTCCCGCCACCGCCGACCGGCTGCTGATGACCGTGACAAGTTCCGCATCCAGCTCCCCCCGGCGAATGCATTCCGCCAGATTGACCATCGTTCGCCCGCCCCCCGAAAGCAGAACGCCCAGACGCAGCGATTTTGTTTTGTGTGATTTATGTTCTTGCATGAAGAAAAATTTCCCGCACGGTGTCTTGGATCTTCTGCTCAGACCAGTCGGGGTGAATCTGGTGGAGCCACGCCGCTTTCAGCTCCCGCGCCGAACGATTCAGATCGAAACAGATTCGAAGCTTCTGCTCCGGCGTCATCCGACGGTAAATTTCAATCTGAATCTCGCGGGCTTTGTCCATGGTCAGACCGCTTTTTGAAGTTTGATGCGAAGAATCGATTTTCCGATTTCAATATCCCGGGCGGCGTCGCCGCTCATCGCGGGCTCTTCACGCAGGGAATCGGCCAGGGTTTCCCTTCGAATATATTCCGTGTGCTCCCGGACCGCCGCCTGGAGCGTTTCATCCGAGCTGTGCCACTGGACGTGAATGTGATCCTGGATCTCCAGTCCGCTGTCCTTGCGGGTCTGCTGGATGTGGCGCACCACATCGCGGGCGAATCCCTCCCGCAGCAGCTCCGGGGTGATCGCCGTATCCAGCGCCAGGCGGAACATCGGTTCCAAAGCGAACTCCATATTTTCAACTTTAAGATTTTCGATAATTACGTCTTCCGGTTGAAGCCGGAACGTATCGTTGCCGTCATTCAAAACGATATCTCGGCCGGCCTTTACATCGGCGGCAATGTCAAGAGCGGAATGTTCTGCCAACAATTGAAGGACCCGATTCCGATCCTTCCCGAATTTGGGTCCGATGGTCTTGTTGTTGGGTTTGACTTCCACCTTCTGGTATTGGCTCACCGGTTCAAAGATGATTTCCTTGATGTTCAGTTCATCCTTGATGTGCGATTCAAACCGCCTGACAACGGCTACCGTATTTTCATCCACCGGATCCACAATCAGCCTTTGCAAAGGCTGCCGCACCCGAAGCTGCCGGGCTTCGCGAATGCTCAGAATCGCCGATACCATATCGCCCACCAGGTCCATATCTTTGGCGAGCTGGTCGTTCACCATCGCCTCATCCGCCTGCGGATAGGCGCAGTGATGCACGCTTTCCGGCGCCGATTCGTCCTGCGATCGCACCAGATTCTGATACATCTCTTCCGCGATGAATGGCGTCACCGGCGCCAGAATCTTGCACAGCTCCGCCAGCACATGATACAGCGTCTGATACGCCGCAAGCTTGTCAGTATCCGAATCGCTCTTGGGTCTCCAGTACCGCCTCCGGTTCCGGCGCACATACCAGTTGCTCAGCCGCTCGATAAAATCGTCCGCGCAGTGAACCAGACTTTGCACATCGAACGATTCCATCGCCTGATGGGCCGTCTTGATTAACACCTGCAATTTGCCCAGCAGCCACTGGTCGATCTCCTGAAGCTGCCCGTAGGGCACGGGGGGCCGCTTCGGATCAAAGCCGTCCAGCCTGGCGTAATTCACGAAAAAGCTGTACACGTTCCACCACGTGCTGAACACCCGCCGCCGCACATGATCCCCGATGGTGTAGCCGAAATTCAGATTATTCGTCGGATTTTGTCCACAGTAAATCCATCGCATGATGTCCGCCCCCATCTTTTCCACGGCGTCGTCGAACCAGATGGCGTTTCCGGTCGATTTGTGCATCTCCTGCCCCTTTTCATCCCGCACCAGGGCGTGCCCCAGCAGCGTCTTGAAAGGCGGAATCCCCTCCATCATCGTACTCATCGAAAGCAGCGCATAGAACCAGTTGCGGAACTGCCCCGGGAAACATTCCAGCACCAGATCCGCCGGAATCCATTTCTTCCAGTACTCCCGGTCGCTGTTGTATCGAACCGTCGAATACGGCACGATCCCCGCGTCCAGCCACGGATTGCCCACATCGGGAATCCGCCTGGCCAACTGCCCGCATTTCTCACACCGAATCCGAATCCCGTCCACCCACGGCCGGTGAGGCGAATTGCCCGCGAACTGCTCCCAGCCTTCCACAGCGCGTTTCTGGAGTTCTTCCTTCCCGCCGATGACATCGAACCACCCGCAGGAACATTCAAAAATCGGCAGCGCCAGCCCCCAGAACCGCTTCTTGCTGATCATCCAGTCGTGCATGTTTTCCAGCCAGTTCAACTCCTGGTCCTGTCCCCATTCCGGGATCCAGCGAATCTTCTTCACCACCTCCATGATCTCGTTCCGCCACGACATGTTGATATACCACTCATCCACCGTCCGGAACAGCAGCGCCTGCCCGCACCGCCAGCAGTGCGGGTAATCATGCGCGTAATTCTCTTTCTTGTAATACAGCCCTTTTTCGCGAAGGTTGGTCAATACCTGCTCGGCCACATCGCCGGCGGCCTGGCCCGTTAAAAAACCATACCCCGGAAAATAAATCCCCGATTCATTGATCGGCATCAACACGGGCAATAGTTCCTTTTTGCCCAGTTCAAAGTCTTCTTTTCCGCATCCCGGCGCGATATGCACAATCCCGACGCCTTCCGTCGCCGACACCTCTTCCCACCCGACCACGCGATGCGTATAGCCATGTTGTGCAAAAGTCTTTTGAACCACCTCCATCTCATCGAAAGGCCCGCGGTACTGCCATCCCACCAGATCCTTCCCCGAAAGTGTACCTTCTACCGTGAATTTCCCTTTTTCCTTCAGTACCGAAACCAGCGATTCTGCCAGGTAATACACGCTCTCCTCCTGCCTCACCTTCGCGTATTTCAAGTCCGGATGCACCGCACAGGCCACATTCGCCGCCAGCGTCCAGGGCGTCGTTGTCCAGACCAGCAGGTATTCATTCTCCCTGCCCACGATTGGCAGCCGCACATAGACCGCCGTATCCGTCACGTTCTTATACCCCTCGCGCCGCTCCTGCTCGGAAATCCCCGTTTCGCAGCGAGGGCACCAGGGCATCGCGTCCAGTCCCTTGTAAATCAGCCCCCGCTCGTGGCATTTCTTCAAAAACGCCCAGATCGTATAATTGTTCTCATCCGACATGGTGTAGTAGCTGTCGTTCCAGTCCATCCAGTACCCCAGCCGGACCGATTGCTCCGACTGAACCGCCGAATATTTCCGCACCCGCTCCTTGCACTGGTTGATGAACTGCTCCAGACCCGCCCGCTCGATATCCGCCTTGGTCTTGTACCCCATCTGCTTTTCGACCTCGACCTCTACCCATAATCCCTGGCAGTCAAAGCCGTTTTGGTACCGAAGCTCATGCCCCCGCATCGCGTGGTACCGCTGGTAACAATCTTTCAGCGTACGCCCCCAGGCATGGTGAACCCCCATCGGATTATTTGCCGTGATCGGAC
Source organism: uncultured Pirellulales bacterium (assembly GCA_964582655.1). Classification (GTDB taxonomy): domain Bacteria; phylum Planctomycetota; class Phycisphaerae; order Sedimentisphaerales; family SM23-30; genus CAZOTP01. Next base: position 5,279 of record CAZOTP010000176.1, read on the forward strand.
CATCCAGAAACGACCATGGCTTTTTGCCGGCATTCTGCTTTCGCAGCTTCTCGAACGACTGGTGCTCCTTCCACCACTGCAAAATCCGGTGCTCCATTCCAATATGATCGCATGACGATCCGACCTGCTGAAACATCTAAACCTCATAAAATAAATACGTTGTGTTGACAAATCCTCTCGGATTTTATACAGTAAGGCCACATTATGGACGAAATACATCCGTTTTGCAAGCCTTTCGCGGACCTCGGGAACGGCCTTGGTGTTTAGGAGGGGTGCGGCATCAAACCCAGAGATCGACAAGTCATCCTGAACATGGCAAGCGGCTGGCTGCCTCTGATTACGGCAACCGTGATTTTCCTCTTCCTGACCCCTTTTATGCGGTCCCGGCTTGGGGATTCCCGGCTGGGGATATGGTATCTGCTTCTCAGTCTAGCCGGGTATATGTCCCTTTTGCGATGGGGGCTGATGGCCGGATTGACCAAATATACCGCCGAATTTCGGGCCGCCTCCCAGCCTCAGCAGCTTCAATCCCTGTTTTGCACCGCCATTCTTCAGTATGCCATCATGGCGGTTCCCATCGCCCTGGCGGGGGTTGGCTTGTTTATCACGGCCGGGTATATCCCCTCGCTCCGCTCCAGCGGCGAATTTCAAACCGTTCGCATGGCTCTGGCGCTGCTGCTTCTGAATTTCCTCTTGTATCTTCCCGCGGACGGCATTCGCTCCATCCTGGAAGGATTTCAGCGATTTGCGTTTAACAATCTCTTGCAGTCGCTGGGGATCGTTCTCCAGGCGGGAATCTTTGTGTTCGTGATCCTGCGGGGATACGGCTTGATTGGCTTGGCGATGGGCCTGGTGCTGGTTACGGTGTTCCTCTTAATCGTTTCGGCGGTGTTCCTGTATCGGGTGTTTCCCTTCCGCTTTTCCATCCGCGGTTGCCGCAAATCCCTTCTCGGGCGGCTGTTTCATTTCAGTTTCTACTCGTTTTTGACGAGTCTGGGCGAAACCCTCTTTTATAAAACGGATGCCATCGTGATTGGTTGGCTGATCGGAAACGCCGAAATCACCTATTATGCGCTGGGATTTCAACTGGTGGACCGGATCCGGAACATCTCCAGTTCGGCCCTCCGCGCTCTGATGCCCGTCGCCAGCGAAATCTCCACTCTCCCCGAAGATCGCCGGAAAACCTCTCTAAAAGAACTTTTCACGCGGGGAACCCGGTTTTCCGCCATTCTCACGGTACCTCTGTTCCTGTTCCTCCTCCTGTTCGGCCACCCGTTTATTGCCCTCTGGCAGGGGAAGGACTATGCCCATGCCGAAGAATCCTACGGGATATACCTGATTCTGGCGATCCCCCATATCTTTGCCATCAGCCAGCAGGTGGGGGGGCTCATCCTGTTTGGCCTTGCCCGGTACCGTTTTATCGCGGTCTTCTGGTTCGTTTTGGCCCTGCTGAATCTGGGATTCAGCATGATCCTGGGGAACCGGTATGGCATTGAGGGGGTCGCCTGGGGAACTTCCATTCCGGTGATTCTCATGCTGGCCGTCATGCAGGTGTATTATAAAAGAGCGTTTCAAATCCCCATGATTTCCTATTTCAAGCAAAGCGGCGGTCGTTTGGCCTGGATCGCTTTGGCCTTTGCGGGAGTCCTCGTCTTTGTTCGGCGGTTCTGGCTTCGCGCTTCTTTGCCCGCGATTCTCGCCCTGGGCGCCACCGCAACGCTGGCATTTTGGACCGCCGGTTATTGGACCTTGGATTCCTACGAAAAACAGGTTGTTCGAAATCTGCTGCAAAAACTCCCAGGCTTCGGCGCAATAGCATCGTAACTATTTGATATAAATATACTTATGATTTTTACAAACCCTTGAATTCCCCTCGTCAAT
>CAZOTP010000177.1:0-7151 GCA_964582655.1 uncultured Pirellulales bacterium
GCACAGATTCAAACCATGTGGGCGAAACAAACCGATTCCGGCATCATCGAAGGGTGGCATGGCGACGGCAACTTTGCCCGAACCTCGATTCTATACGCCCTCTGGAAAACCCAGGGATTGACCATTGAACCCTGGCGACCCGACGTCCGTTTCGGGGCCGTTCAGGCCGATGGAACCTTATATATTCATATCGAATCCGACTCTCCATGGTCGGGCGATTTGATTCTGGATTTTCCCCGTCACGCCGAATTGATGCATATGCCCGTCGATTATCCCCGTATCAATCAGTTCCCCGAATGGTTCACGGCCAAAGCGGATGCCGGCTATTCCGTCATCCAAGGAGGCCCCGCCCCGCTGTGGCAAAACCATTATCCCGGCATGGGGATTCGCCGTGGAATTCCCGTGGACCTGGCGGCCGGCGGCATCTTGCGATTGCTGGTCAAACCTGCTATCATGCCCACTGATGGCTCGTAAATTCTTTCATACTCTCGCCCGAAAACGAACGTTGCGAGTTGCCGGTCTCATGTCCGGCACCTCCGCCGACGGCGTCGATGTCGCCATCGTGGATATTTCCGCCCGCTCTGTGCAGCTCGTTGCCCACGATATGTTCCCTTATCCTCCCGCGCTGCGAAAATCGATCTTCCAACTTTTTCAGCCTCAAACCGCTCGCCTCGACGACATCTGCCATTTCAATTTTGTTCTCGGCGAAGTTTTTGCCCTCGCCGTTCTGCGGCTCTGCAAAAAAACCGGCGTCCGCTTGTCCTCCCTTGACCTGATCGGATCCCACGGGCAAACCATCTATCACAACCCTCACGGAACCCGCTTCGGCCGCCGGGTCATCGCCTCCACGCTTCAGATTGCGGAGCCTTCCGTTATTGCCCAGCGCCTCGGCGTCACCACAGTCGCCGACTTTCGCCCGCGCGACATTGCCGCCGGGGGCGAAGGGGCGCCCCTGGTCCCCTATGCCGATTCTGTTCTTTTTCGCAGCCGCTCCCGCAGCCGCGCCATCCAGAATATCGGAGGCATCGCCAACGTCACGTATCTTCCGCCCCGCTGCAGGCCCGATGGCGTCCTTGCCTTCGATACGGGACCTGGAAACATGATTCTCGACCGTCTTGTTTCCATCCTAACCCGAGGCAGGCAATCCTTCGACCGAAACGGCGCTCTGGCCTCCCGCGGCGATGTGGATGCCGATCTGCTGCGAGGCATGCTCGGGCATCCTTTTTTCCGCCGCCGGCCCCCCAAATCCACGGGGCGCGAACAATTCGGATGGGCGTACGCCGACGACTTTTACCGCCGGGCCAGGGGGAAAAACCTCCCTCCCGAGTCCATCCTGGCGACGGCGGCCGCGTTTACCGCCGCTTCGATGGAAGACGCCTACCGCCGATTTTTGCCCGTTTTCCCCGATGAAGTGATTCTCTGCGGCGGAGGCGTTCACAACCGCACCCTTGTTGAGATGCTCCGTCAGCGTCTTGCCCCGGCCCGAGTGATTCTTATGGACGAGCTGGGCATTCCCGCGGATGCCAAGGAAGCCATCTCATTCGCTATCCTCGCCTATGCCGCGGTGAAGGGCATCCCCAACAACATCCCCGCCGCCACCGGCGCACGGCAGGCCGTTATTTTAGGAAAGATTATTCCCTCCCCATGATGAAAAACCGATCCAGACTCACGACCGAAAAAACCAATCCGCGCAGCCGGAACATCGACGCCAAATCCACTGAACAAATCGTCCGCCTGCTTAACTCCGAGGATCTGCGCGTTGCCCCCGCCGTTGCCCGACAGTCCCAATCCATTGCCGCCGCGGTGGACCTTATTGTCGATCGCCTCGGCAAGCGGGGCCGACTTTTCTATGTCGGCGCCGGAACCAGCGGCCGGCTCGGCGTTCTTGACGCCTCTGAATGCCCACCCACTTTCGGGGTTTCTCCCTCCCTTGTGCAGGGCATTATCGCCGGAGGCCGCCGTGCCCTCGTTCGCTCCGTCGAAGGAGCTGAGGATCGTGCGGAAGAAGGCGCCGCCGCCATCGCTAAAACACGCGTCCGTTCGCGTGATGGCGTTGTCGGCATTGCCGCCTGCGGGCTGACTCCCTTTGTTGGAGCCGCCCTTCGCCGTGCCCGTACGCTCGGAGCCGCCACGCTCTTTATCACCTGCGCCCCCGAAGCGGTCGGTCATATTCCCGCCGATATCATCATCAATCCCGTCGTGGGTCCCGAAATGGTTACCGGATCAACCCGGATGAAAGCCGGGACGGCCACCAAGCTTGTTCTCAACACCCTCACCACCGCCGCGATGATCAAGCTGGGAAAGGTGTACAGCCATTTCATGGTGGACCTCCGCGCGACCAACGAAAAACTTGTGGACCGCTCCCAGCGAATCATCATGACTCTGACCGGTCTTTCCCGATCCCGCGCCCAAAAACTCCTCCGACAGGCCGGCGGCCGGGTCAAACCCGCGATTGTCATGCACTTCCGCCGAACCACCCTCTCGCAAGCACAAAAGATCCTCGCCCGCTGCCGCCACTCACTCCGAAAAGCTCTCGAGGAGACTTCGTGATTTCACCGTTTCTGGCACAAACCGCCGCGCCTTCCCTGGGGCACTCTGACCTGCTCATCGTGGCGGCGGCGGGGGCCCTGCTCCTGCTGATTTCCTATTTTTTCGGCCGCCAGGAAAACGACACGGCCGAATTTTTCCTGGGAAACCGAAAAATCCCGCCCCTTGTCGCCTGCCTTTCTTTTGTCGCCGCCGAAACCAGCGCGGTTACCATCGTCAGCATTCCCGCCACGGCCTATGAAGAAAACTGGGAATATATCCAGTTCTTCCTCGGACTGGCCGCCGCCCGAATTCTTGTCGCTTTCCTCTTCATTCCCGTCTTCTACAGATACAACTGTCTGAGCATCTACGAATTTTTACGACACCGCTTCGGGCCTCAAACCCAGTACGCCGGCTCCGTTTTTTTTCTCATTACCCGCCTTATCGCCGCCGGTGTCCGCCTTTACGCCGCCTCGCTGGGCGTCTCGCTCATTGTCGGATGGTCCCTCGCGCAAACTATCCTTCTTTTCACCGTGGTCAGCATCCTCTTCATTGCCTTTGGCGGCATCAAAGCCGTAGTGTGGGCCGGCGCCTATCAGGCCGTCGTTTTTTTTCTTGCCGGCGCGGCCCTGCTTTTCTTTCTTGTCCATCATATAGAGGGCGGCGTTCCCGCCGCCTGGGACATCGCCCGGGACGCCGGGCGTCTGCGTGTGTTCAATTTTGACTTCAGTCTCAACAATCCCACCACGTTCTGGGCCGGCGCCTCCAACGCGCTTTTTGTCGGACTGGCCGCCTTCGGCGCCGATCAGGAGCTGGTCCAGCGTCTCCTTACGGTTAAAACCGCCAAGGAAAGCCGCCGTACGATTCTGGCCACCATCCTCTTTACGCTCCCCGTAGTGCTTATCTATCTCGCCGCAGGCACGCTCCTCTTCGTCTTCTACCATCAGAATCCGGCCGTTCTTCCGCCTGACCAGCCCAAGGAGGTCTTTTCCCACTTTGTTGCCAACACGCTTCCCGCCGGGCTTAAAGGCTTCCTTCTCGCCGCGGTTATCCTCGCCAGCATCGACTCGCCGCTGTCCTCCCTGGCTTCCTCCTTCCTTGCCGACCTCTACCGGCCCCTCCTCCGCCAAAACGCGTCTGAAACCCATTATCTCATTATCTCCCGCGCCAGCGTCGTCGGGTTCGGAATCCTCCTGGCCCTGATCGCCTTTGCCTGCGAGCCGGTTCAAAACATCCTCTGGTTCGCCTTCCAGATGGTTTCCGTCACCGGGGGCGCCATCCTGGGCGTTTTCCTTCTGGGCATTCTGACCAAACGATCCGCTTCCTGGGGGAATGTCCTCGCGATGATCACAAGCTCCCTGTGCAATGCCGTCCTTCTCCTGCTCCGCTATCAGGAAAAAATCGACCTCGCCTGGAGCTGGCTCATCGTTCTGGGTACGCTCATGTCTTTTGTCCTGAGTCTGCTCTTCTCCAAACGCGTTTCCTCTTCATTTTGACGCCTTCCGCAGTATTCGCTCTATTGTCAAACCATTCAAGTGAGCCGCGGAATGATACGAAGCAGATACAGAATACGGTGGAGCAAAAGATCTTCGAGTCCACTCCCCGGGGCGGTGTTTTGTTTTTTGAGGACACGAGCAGGGGGGCATTATTCGCTGTTGTCGAGGATGCTCATGAAGGCTTCCTGGGAGATCTGGACGGAACCGACGCTCTTCATCCGCTGTTTGCCTTCCTTTTGTTTTTTGAGGAGTTTCATTTTTCGGGTGACGTCGCCGCCATATAGCTTGGCGGTTACATCCTTCCGGAAGGCCTTGATGGTTTCGCGTGCGATGATTTTCCCTCCGATGGCAACCTGCAGGGGGATTTCAAACTGATGGCGGGGAATCTCCTGCCGCAGGCGGATGAGCATTTTCCGGCCCCGGGGCTCGGCGTTGTCACGGTGGACGATGCAGGAAAGGGCATCGACGGCGACTTTGTTGACGAGAAAATCGATTTTAACAAGGTCGCTGGCTTCGAATCCGATGAATTCGTAGTCCATGGTGCCATAGCCGCGGGTGACGCCTTTGAGGAGGTCGTAGAAGTCATAGACGATTTCGGCGAGGGGAGCTTTGTATTCCATCAGGACGCGGGTGGGGCTGAGGTATTCGGTTTTGATGAGTTTGCAGCGTCTTTGCTCGGCGAGTTTCATGATGGCGCCGATGGTGTCGGAGGGGGTGATGATTTCGAGTTTGGCGAAGGGTTCGCGAAGTTCTACGATCTGGCTCATATCGGGCATCTGGCTGGGGGAGTCGATGCGGAGGACTTCGCCGGCGGAGGTGAGGATTTCGTAGCTGACAGTGGGGGCGGTCTGGACGACGTCGAGATTGCTTTCGCGTTCGAGCCGTTCCTGGACGATTTCCATGTGGAGCAGGCCGAGGAATCCGCAGCGGAAGCCGAAGCCCAGTGCCGGGGAGCTTTGCGGAACGAAAGTAAAGCTGGAATCGTTGAGCCGAAGTTTGTCGAAGGCTTCGCGGAGTTTGGTGTAATCGGTGTTGTTGCCGGGATAGAAATCGCTGAAGACCATCTGCATGGGGGTTTTGTAGCCGGGCAGTGGCGTATCAGCGGGTTCGGCGTCGAGGGTGATGGTGTCGCCGATGGTGACTTCGGCCATATCGCGGATGTTGGCAATGACGTAGCCCACTTCGCCGGTGCCGATTTCCCCGACGGGAGTCATCTGGGGCATGAATTTGCCCAGATCAGTAATCTGGTGGACGCCTCCGGATCGCATCATGCGGATTTTGTCGCCCATGCGGAGTTTCCCGGCAAAGAGACGGATATAACAGATGACGCCTCGATATTCATCGTAGTGGCTGTCGAATATCAGGGCTTTGGCAGGTTCCCGGCTGTGGTCTTTGGGCGGCGGCAGCAGGGTGATAACGGCACGGAGGAGTTCGGGGACGCCCTGCCCGGTTTTGGCGCTGACGCGGAAGCATTCCTGTTTTTTGATACCCAGGAGGTGTTCGATTTCCTCGGCGACAACTTCCGGCTGGGAGGCGACCTGGTCAATTTTGTTGATGACGGGGATGATGTCCAGCCCGCCGCCTACGGCGAGATAGGCGTTGGCCATGGTCTGGGCTTCCACGCCCTGGGTGGCATCGACGACCAGCAGCGCCCCTTCGCAGGCGGCCAGGGCGCGAGACACCTCGTAGTGAAAATCGACGTGACCGGGGGTATCGATGAGGTTGAGCATGTATTCGACGCCGTCGAGGGTGTAGGTCATGGTGACGGCGGAGGCTTTGATGGTGATTCCCCGTTCGCGTTCCAGATCCATGCTGTCGAGGATCTGTTCCTTCAATTCGCGTTCGCTGACGGCACCGGTGATTTGCAGGAACCGATCGGCCAGCGTGCTTTTGCCATGATCGATATGGGCGATAATCGAAAAATTACGTATATGTTCTGTATTCATCGGTACTTACGTACTCCGTTCATCGTGTGGTAAAACAAAGCATTATAACGGACCAATGGGGAAAGGACAATATGTAATTGGGGAAAAGGGAATTGGAAAAGGCCGGGCCAGCGGATATAAAACAGGGATGCCCATTTTATGAAAGGATCGACGATGAAACGGAATTCCATATTAAAGGCGCTCAATCCGGTACTGGCTCTGTTGTTTTGCAGTCTGGCCGGTTCCGGGATTTTTCACGCGAAGCTGTCTCACGAGACGTTTGAAGTGATGCACGAAGGATGCGGGATAGCGTTCCTGGGGTTGGCGATTCTGCACCTGATTCTGAATTGGAATTGGATCAAGGCGAACTATTTTGGCAAATAAGGTGTCCGCGGGATTTCGGTCCCGTCCGGATATTTCGAGAGGGTGTTAGCGGAAATCCTCGGCGCGGTGGCGTACGATTTCGCCCTTGACCATATAGATGACATCCTCGGCGATGTTGCAGGCGTGGTCGCCCACTCGTTCGAGATGCCGGGAAACCATGAGCATGTGGATGAGGCTTTCAATCCATTCGGGATGTTCGCGGATGCTTTGTTTGACCTGGTCGTACATCTGCCGGTTGATGGCGTCCACTTCATCATCGGCTCGCCGGACCCGATCGGCCAGATCGCAGTCCATGTTGACCAGAGCGTCGAGGCTGAGCCGCACCATGATCTGGACCTTTTCGGCCATGCCGTCGAAATCGAAGGGGACGTCGATGCGGGGCTGTTTGGCCAGAAACACCGCGCGTTCGGCGATGTTGACGGCGAGATCGCCGATGCGTTCGAGGTCATTGTTGATTTTCAGGGACGTGACGATGAACCGCAGGTCCACAGCGACCGGCTGATAGAGGGCGAGGAGTTTGAGGCATTCCTCCTCGACGTCCACTTCCATCTGGTCGATTTCTTCGTCGCCGTCGATGACTTTACGGGCAAGTTCCTCGTTCCGCTGCTTGATGGATTTAACGGATTTCCAGAGGTTTTCCTCCACGATCGCGCAGACGCTGAGGATTTTTTTCTTGAGGCTGTCGATGGAATGCCGCAAATGTTCGGCCATGGGAATTGCCCTTTTCAGTTATCCGAATCGTCCGGTAATGTAGTCTTCGGTTGCTTTTTTGCCGGGATTGGTGAAGAGTTTGGAGGTTTGGTCGTATTCCACCAGATCG
>CAZOTP010000178.1:0-2388 GCA_964582655.1 uncultured Pirellulales bacterium
AAAATACACTCCGTGGAAATTCAAGACAGCCATTGCTTTTACAGAGGAGGAGAATGCCCTGAAGTTTGAAAAGTATCTGAAAACTGCTTCCGGCAGGGCATTTGCAAAAAACGGTTATAAAATCCGGATCCCCTTATATAAAACAACTTCTCTACCACATTCAGTAGAGCTATTCATACCATCTGCCAGTCTTGTTCAGGTATCTCTATTCGGATTATATTGTTATTCATCCGCAGGCGGGAGTGCATGCTCCCCTGTTTGAATATAATAGCCCCATTTTCATCCGCAGGCTCGCGCCGGTCGCCGTTTTTGGGAGTTTGGAATATCCCCGGCAAAACCGCCTCGATGGCTGATACGGTCCGTTCCCGGTTGGATTTCTGTTTTGGGCCTTTCTGTTTTCGCTTGACCCGGTTTGTACGATCTGGTATAGTAAGGAGCTTGTTGTGTCAGCCCATAACTGCTTTATACACAATAAGTTAGGGTGTTCAGCCCTCCTGTCGGCCCTGCCGGTTTTTCAGCAGGGTTGTACGCAAATGAATCCGAACCACCGGTTCGCGCAGGACCGTCTGGAGCATGAGGAACGCATGAGCAGCCAAAATGTGAAGATTGCGATCATCGGATTCGGCACGGTCGGTGCCGGAGTAGCGAAGATTCTGCTGGAAAAAGCCGGCCTGATTCACGAAAAAACCGGTCTGTCTCTTCCATTGGCACATGTGGTGGATACCGATCTGACCCGCGCACGGCCTGTGGAACTCCCCCCCGGACTGCTGCACGACAATCTGGATAAGGCTCTCAATGACCCCGAGGTGTCTATTGTCGTGGAACTGGTCGGCGGAACGACCTTCGCGGCGGAACTTCATAAAAAAATCCTCTCCCGCGGAAAAAACGTGGTGACGGCGAACAAAGCCCTGCTCGCCGAACAAGGCCAGGAAATTTTTTCCGTCGCGCGGGAGAATCATCGATGCGTCGCGTTCGAGGCCAGCTGCTGCGGCGGCATTCCGGTCATCGGGGCGCTTCGCACGGGACTGGCGGCCAATTCCATCCAGGCGATGTACGGCATCGTCAACGGAACGTGCAATTACATTCTCACGGAAATGACCCAGAAGGGCAAAAAATATGCGACGGCGCTGAAAGAGGCGCAGCACGCCGGCTTCGCCGAAGCGGACCCCACCCTGGATGTCTGCGGCGCCGACAGCGCGCATAAACTGGCGATTCTGGCGATGCTGGCGTTCGGCCGGCAGATCGACTATTCGCAGATTTTTGTCGAGGGGATCGACAAGGTGGATTTGACGGATATCCGCTACGGCCTGGAAATGGGCTACGCGATGAAGCTGCTGGCGATTGCCGAACAGAATCCGCAGGGACTGTCGCTTCGCGTGCATCCCTCCTTCCTCAATATGGAAAACCCGCTGGCGAAAATCGCCGGATCCTTCAACGGAATCAGCATATTCGGCGACGCCGTCGGGCATACCTCGTTTTACGGCCGCGGGGCGGGCATGATGCCCACGGCCAGCGCGGTGGTGGCGGACATTATCGAAGTGGCGCGCGGAAATTCGCAGCGGATTTTCGATGCGGCGCCGGGGTTCGGGCGGCCGGCGGCGCCGGCGCAGATGCACAACCCGGACGACATTCAGAGCCGCTATTATCTGAGGTTTACCCTGCAGGAAAAACCCGGCGTTCTGGCTCGCATCGCCAAGGTGCTGGGGGACCACAAAATCAGCATCTCCGGATGCATCCAGCATGAAAGCGAAGACAAAAGCACCGTCCCGGCGGTCGTGATGACGCATCGCGCCCGAAAAGGCGATGTATTCGCGGCGCTGCAGGAAATCGAAACCCTGGACGTGGTTCGGGGCAAACCCGTGTGCCTGCATGTGGTAACCCCGCCGGAGAAAGATTTATAAAAACGTCGTTGACTCCCTCGGATGTTTCCCCTACATACCGGGTCAAAAACTCCAGAAGCAGAGCGGCAAAAACTATGAAATATGCAATCATCATCCTGGACGGGGCGGCCGACGAGCCTCAGGCGGAGCTGAGCGGGAAAACCCCGCTGGAACAGGCCCATCTTCCCCACATCGACCGCATCAGCAAAACCGGCCAGCTGGGCATTGTAAAAACCGTTCCGGACGGCTTTTCTCCCGGCAGCGACGTGGCACAGATGAGCCTGATGGGCTACGACCCGCAAACCTATTATACCGGCCGCGCCCCGCTGGAAGCCGCCGCCAAGGGAATCAAAACCAGTCCGTCGGACTGGATTTTCCGCTGCAACCTGGTCACGGTCGCCGACGGATTGATGGAAGATTATTCCGCCGGGCATATCGACACCGTGCAGGCGGGTAAACTCATCGAAGACATCGATCATCACCTCGGCAGTCAAACGGTGAAATTTTA
>CAZOTP010000178.1:2398-7122 GCA_964582655.1 uncultured Pirellulales bacterium
GCCACCGCGGGGACACCTCTCAAGCTTTACCCGGGCGTCAGCTATCGGCACCTGATGGTTCACAAGGGCGGATCCTTCGATCTGACGACCTTCCCCCCGCACGACATCCTGGGAAAACCGATTGCCAAACACATGCCCCGGGGCAAAAACAGCAAAGAAATCTGCCGGATCATGGAGGACGCCCACGCGTTTCTGATGAGCCATGAAATCAATCAGATTCGCCAGGACCTCAAGGAAAATCCCGCCACGCACATCTGGCTCTGGGGCCAGGGGCACAGCCCGCAGCTGGACAGTTTCAAACAGCGGTTTGGCTTGTCGGCGGCCGTCATCACCGCCGTCGATCTGATGCGGGGACTGGGCAAACTGATGGGCATGGACCTGATCGAAGTCCCCGGCGCCACGGGGTATCTGGACACCAACTATGCCGGCAAAGGACAGGCCGCTATCGAAGCCCTGAAAAAATACGATATGATTTTTGTGCATGTCGAAGCCCCAGATGAAGCCGGTCACGGCGCGCTGCTGCACGAAAAAGTCAAAGCCCTGGAGCAGATCGATCAGCATGTAGCCGGCCCGATTTTCAACTGGCTCCAGAAACAGCCCGATCCCTGGCGGATTCTGGTCATGCCCGACCACCCGACGCCGGTGCGGCTGAGAACGCATACCGCCGACCCGGTTCCCTTTGCCCGCGCGGGGACGGGAATCGGCCCAAACCTGGACAAACCCTTTACCGAAGCCAATGCCCTGGAAAGCGGAATCAAAATCGAAAAAGGGCATGAACTGATGGAATACTTCTTGAAAGGATAAACAGCCTATGGGTCTCATTGTACAAAAATTCGGAGGCACCAGCGTGGCCGACGCCGAACGCATTCACCGGGCGGCGCGCCGGGCCATCAAGGCCAAACAGGAAGGCAACGACGTGGTCATGGTCGTCTCGGCGATGGGAAAAACCACCGACAGCCTCATCGCCCTGGCCAAACAGGTGACGCCCAATCCCCCCAAGCGGGAAATGGACATGCTTTTAACTACCGGCGAACAGGTCAGCATCAGCCTGATGGCGATGGCGATCCACTCCGCCGGACAGGAAGCCATCAGCCTCACCGGCGGACAGGTCGGCCTGGTCACCGACTCGGTCCATATGAAAGCCCGCATCAAGAAAATCGAGCAGGACCGCATCCGCGAGGAGCTGAACAAGGGACGCATCGTCATCGTCGCCGGCTTCCAGGGGGTCGATGAAGCGGGCGAAATCTACACCTTGGGCCGCGGCGCCAGCGACACCACGGCGGTCGCTCTGGCGGCGGTCCTCGGGGCCAAATTCTGCGATATCTATACCGACGTGGACGGCGTTTATACCGCCGAGCCGCGGATCGTGCCCCACGCGCGAAAAGTGGAGCACATCAGCTACGACGAGATGCTCGAACTGGCCAGTCTCGGTGCCAAGGTCATGCACTCCCGCGCCATCGAATTCGGCAAAAAATACAATGTGGACATTCACGTACGGTCCAGTTTTACGGATACCACCGGAACCATGATAACGCATGAGGTCGCACAAATGGAACATATCGTTGTATCAGGAGTCACTGTCAAAAAAGATTTGGTTCAATATGTCCTGCCCGGTCTTCCCAACCGGCCCGGCGTCGCGGCCAGCGTGTTCGCGCATGTCGCCGAGCACAATGTGGTGGTGGACGATATCATCCAGACCCACGACAAAGCCGGAAACGCCTCCATCAGCTTCACCGTCGAACAGGGCGATCTCGCCGAGTGCAAGCTCGTCGTCGGCGAAATTCAGAAAGAATTCAATCTCCAGGAAATCCTCTGCACCGATCCGGTCGCCAAGGTTTCCGTGGTCGGCGTGGGCATGCGAAGCCACACCGGAGTCGCCCAGAAAATGTTCAAGGCCCTCTCCGAAGCGAAAATCAACATCAACGCGATTACCACCAGCGAAATCAAAATCAGCTGCATCATCGATCCCACCCAGGCCGACAATGCCGTCCGCATCGTGCATGACGCCTTCGAGCTGGACAAGAATAACAACGCCTGATGCCCCCCTTCGAGGCGGGTTCAGCGCATAACCATCGTTCGCTCCGAAGATGCGGCAAACCCCGGATGTTCGGACGAAACCATAGACCAGCAGGGGTGACCTATGAATTACGCGGTAATCATGGCCGGAGGTTCCGGACAGAGGCTTTGGCCCCTCAGCCGAAAGAACCGCCCCAAGCAGATTCTCGATCTGTTCGACAACCAGTCCCTGCTTCAGCTTTGCGTGAACCGCCTGCAGGGTCTTTTCACGCCCGAACAGACGATCATCGTAACCAACGCCGAATACGCCGATGTCGTCCGCACCCATCTGCCGGCGATTCCGGCGGACAACATCCTGGGCGAACCGGTCGGCCGCGACACCTCCAACGCCATCGGGCTGGCCGCTTCCATCCTGCAGCTTCGCGATCCCGACGCCATCATGGCGGTCTTCAGCGCCGACCAGATTATCGAACCCGTCGAGCCGCTTCAGAACGCTCTTCGCACCGCGATTCGTTTCCTGGAAAGTCACCCCAGCGCCCTGTTCACCTTTGGAATCAAGGCCGCGTACGCCCATACGGGTTTCGGCTATCTCAAACGAGGCCCGCACCTGGACGGCGAGGAATCCGTCTTCCCGGTCGAGGCGTTCAAGGAAAAGCCCAACAAAAGCACCGCCCGCTCCTACATCCGTTCCGGGGAATACTGCTGGAACAGCGGGATGTTCGTCTGGCGGGTGGACACCATTCTTCGGCAGCTCGAACGTTTTCTGCCCCACAATTTCGAACGGCTCCAAACCATCGCGGAAGCTTGGAACACCCCCGAAAAGAATTCGATTCTTCAGGACGAATTCACCCGGCTGGAAAAAATCAGCATCGATTTCGGAGTCATGGAACGGGCGATGGATGTCTTTATGTGCGAACTGGACTGCCACTGGGTGGATGTCGGGTCCTACCAGGCGTTAGCGGACGCGATGGGACAGAAAGACATCGACAACAACATCACCCTGAAAAACACCCTCTGCGAATGGATTGACTGCGGAAACAACATCGCGATCAGCGATTCCGGGGATCACCTGATTGTCGCCATTCACGCCGAAGATCTGATTATCGTGCATACCGACGACGCCACGCTGATCTGCCATCGCGATGAAACCGACGACCATCTGAAAAAACTGCTGGAGCGCATGGCCCCGCGCGGCCTGCAAAAGTATTTGTAACGCATGAAATATCTGGCGATTGATTATGGCGGCAAACGAGTGGGAACAGCCCTGTGCGATCCGGATGAGATCATCGTATCCCCGCTCTGCCGGATGGAGACCAACGCCCGTCATCCGGAAACACTGCTCGATCAGATTGTCCGTCTGATCGGGGACCATCAGGTTCAGGCCGTGATTGTCGGCCTGCCCCTGAACATGGACGACACCGAAGGCCCCCAAAGCAGAAAAACCCGGGCATTCGCCCGGTCGCTGCGGAAGCGGATCGCCCTGCCGATGTACTGGCAGGATGAACGGCTCAGCTCCGCCGCCGCGGATGAAAAACTCCGCGAAGTGAAAATGACCAGCCGAAAACAGAAGGAAAAACGCGATATGCTCGCCGCCTGCGAAATCCTGCGCGATTTCCTGGAAACCAAAAACGCCTCTCACCCCCTGGATGAGATTCCAGCTTGCCCGGAGAAGACCCCTTGACCAGCGAACCCGCAAAACCCGCCAGGACGGAGAAAATGGAAGATGATCTGATGATCCAGTCCCGCATGAGCTTTGGCGATCATCTGGAAGAGCTCCGCAGCCGCCTGATCAAAAGCATTATCGGTCTGGTCGTTTGCACGATTGTCTGCCTGTTTTTCGGAAAGCGCGTCATCGCGTTTATCGCCGAGCCTCTCCTGCTGGCGCTCAAGGCCAATCATCTCACCCCCCGGCTCTATTCCATGACGCTGACGGAAACCTTCATGACCTATCTGAGGGTTTCCCTCTATTGCGGAATCTTCCTGGCCTCGCCCTGGATTTTTCACCAGCTCTGGGCCTTCATTTCCGCCGGCCTCTATAAACACGAACGGCGGTACGTCCAGGTATTCGCTCCCTTCTCCGCAATATTGTTCATCCTGGGCGGCGCCTTTTTCATCGGCATCGTCGCGCCGATTACCTGCAATTACTTCGTCCGGTTCAGCATGAATGTCATGCCCCCGGAACTCTCCGACAGCTTCATGTACAAGGCGCTGGAGAAAACCAACCAGATCGATTCCGATTCGACTTCAACCTCGGAAAACCATTCCCCCCCAACCTCACCCGATTCCGCCGCTCCGGCGCCGGACTCGGCTCCGCAGAACGAATCCCCTTCCGCTCCGCAGCCCTTGATTGAACAGATGATTAAGGTGCAGGACTATGTTTCCCTCATCATCCTTCTGGCGCTGGCCTTCAGCCTGGCGTTTCAAATGCCTCTGGTCGTGCTGGTTCTGGGACGAATGAATCTGGTTTCCATAAAAACCTTTCGCTCCATCCGCAAATACATCATCCTCGCGATTGTAATCGTCGCCGGCGTCATCACCCCCGGCCCCGACGTCTTCTCTCAGATCGCTCTGTCTCTGCCCATGTACATCCTCTACGAAGTCGGCATCCTGATGCTCTCCCTCTGGCCCAGACGAACGTAAAGAATATCGAATTCCCATCAGTCATGTATAAACAGCTATAATCGAAATGTTTCATACAAAAAGGAATC